>JAGGZZ010000133.1 GCA_021161765.1 Candidatus Methanophagales archaeon
GAACCTGCGTCAAAAATGTCCTCTTTCTTGATCACCTTGTAGATGAACCCTCTTGGTAGCCCTAACTCCTTCTCTTCAAATTCCTTTCTCAGTTTATCCAGCGCTTCATTTCTGGAATGCTCCTTTAAAAGTTGATGATATGTATCAATGATTTCTTGATACTCTTTTCGGTCTTTCGCTGTTAATTCATTATCCCTCGTTTTCCTCTCCCACTTCTTTTCAAACTCTTCAAGCCTTTCCTCAATCCTTTTCGCCTCTTCCGTGCCTTCCAGCACGGCTAAGAACCTTCCGTTGTCTGCCGTTGCCAGACCCTGTCCACCTTCGGTAATCAACCCCAAAAGAGTAACGTCGCCGGGCTTTAACGTCTTCAAATATTTCTCTATTTCCTTCCGGTTCTTCTGTATGTCCCTGCTCGACTTTATCTTCGACCACCTCTTTTCGTATAGGTCGTTCATCTTCGGCATGAACTGCTCGTACAGCTTCAGGTTCTTCTTGTTCGGCGTGAAGAACACGCACTTAACTGCTTTCTTGTAGAGTTCCACAGGCACTCGATACTGCCCAATTGGATCAATTTCTCGTGGGTTGGACACCTCCAATTCCTTATCGCCAATCCTCACGGCATTCTGCGTATCGTATGCCTCTATTTCCTTCAGTCCCTCAAACACGATGAGTTTATCCTCCCAGTTACCTTCGTCATTACCACCAACTTCTCTCGCATCCAGGAACGTGAAGTTATAATCTGCAAGACGTTCACGCTGAGCGATGTAAATAGCAGTGTTAACCGTTGCCTGAAACGCTTTTGGCGTGAGTATAAGCCTTCGAATCCTGTTATCTTGCAATAGTTCTCGCATCCTCTCTTTCCACGCAAGCGTGAGATAAGTATCCGAAGTGATGAACGTTACGATTCCCTTCGGTCTTGCGAGTTCAAAAGCGCGGAAAGTGAAATGCACGTAGAAGTCGTCAATAAAGCCATAATGAAGTTTCAAATCGTCCCGATAAGATAATTTAGAAAGTTTCTGCGTTCTTACGTACGGCGGATTGGCAATGACAATATCAAAACCCCCTTTTTCCGTAAATACCTCTGAAAAATGTATCTGCGGCAGGAAAAACGACTTCCCGCCTGATTTCTTTATTTCCGCCAGGATTTTTCCCGCATTCGCCGCTTCTTCTCTTAGTTTCTTCAATTCCTTCTTCTCTTTTTCGGGTATTCCTTTCTCCACCCACTTGTATTTCCCTTTTATTTCAACTGCTTCTCTTGTTTTCTCTTCTGCCTCTTCACTAAGCCCCTTCTCAATTAACTGCCATTCTATCTTCTCCGAGCGCTCACGGAGCTTCTTCCTCTCTTCTACATCTGTTTCAGTCACAAGCTCGTCTCTTATACCCTTGAGTTCATCAATCAATCTCTGTGTTTTATCCTCACCCAAAGTCCTCTGGAAACTCTCCTCTCCCAGTATTCTCTTGCCTCGCCAGCTCTCTACAAGGCTGTTCCCCACCCGTAATTTATAATCGAGATTTGGTAACGGTTCTATATCATCAAGTTCTTCATCCACGACCAGCGAGAGCCAGAGTCGCAGTCGGGCAATCTCTATCGCTTCTGGTTCGATGTCCACACCATGGAGATTGGACCTGATAATCTCTCGTTTAAGTTCTGCATTCGTTACTGTTTTCTCTAATTTAACCGCCAGAGCTGTTTTCAAGCGAATAATCTCGTGCATCAATCCCACGAGGAACGCACCTGAACCCACCGCAGGGTCGAGAATCCGAACTTCATCCAGCGATTTGTAAAGTCGCTCGGCTTCCGCATCAGATAAGTCCCCTGTGCTACTTCTTTCCACGAGTGCTAGGACTTTATGCCTCGCTATATCGGTAATACCTGCAAGATATTCTTTCAGGCTCTCCCTGCACATATAATGCACAACGGGGCGAGGTGTGTAGAAAGTTCCTTTCGCTCCCCTCTCCTTCTCTGCAAGCATATTCTCAAAGAGTTTTCCGAGCAGTTCGGGGTCAAGGCTCACTTCTACCTCTAACGGCGTGTTCTCCTGAACCGTGAAGTTATACTGGTTAAAGAAGTCTATTATCTCGCGGAATATCGCGTTTGGCAACTTTACATTGAAATTATACTTCTTTTCAAAAAGTCCACCGTTTAGATATGGAATTGTTCCAAACGGTGACGCATTGTTTGGTCTTTGCTTGTTCAACACCTCAAAAAATAGAGGTTCTAAAAAGTCATTATAAAATTTCTTATGCTCTTTCTCCGCTCTGTCCAGCAAATTGCCTACGAATTTTCTATCCCCGTTTAGCCAACCTTTCTTTTGCAGGAAGTAAAGGAAAATCAGCCTGCCGAGAATACGCTGAGCAAACGTTTCAAGATATTTCTCGTCTTTTAAATATATGTTGTCTTTCTTATTCAGCTTCAAAGCATCTTTGAGATGGTCAAATATCTCCTTGTAGGTTTTAAAGAATTTTTCCGTTACCCTCTCAATGCTGAAGGCGTCACGATGTTTCGCCCAAGGGTCCGCTTCGCCCGGAGCGAGTTTTAATGCTTCTAAAACCTCTCGGTCAGTATGATAAACATTATCCCGGTCTATCTGTAGAATACGGAGTTTTAGCTTTGTCTTTTTCCTGTCTTCCGGAGAAAGAACTCGTTGAGGACTTACAAGAACAAGTGGGTTATATTTCTCGGTAGTAAAAACAAAAAGGGTGTTTATATGAGGGTATCGAGTGTTGAGAGGTTCTATAACGGTTCTTATATCTGTTCGATATAAGTGTGAGGGTTCCACTTCAATAGCATAAATCTGGAATTGCGCCCCATCGGTTTTGTAGTCGCCTATGAGGGCAATGGATTTGATAATGTCCTTAGCTCGTTCTGATAGCTCTAAATTTAGTTCCTTGTCAAGGATAATCTCTTCCGTTTGATAATTCAAGCTGCTCAGGAACGCTATTAGCGAATGCCTGTCCGTGACCCCGGCAATGTTCTCCATTGTTCTATCAATAGCTACTGTTACGTATAATTTTTATCGCAAAAAATCCGCTCTCCTGCTCTACCTCAAACTCAACGTCCAAAAACTTCTTCGTCACGTACATGTTCGTTTCGAGATGCTTCGTCATTTCACGAACCCACATCTCCGATTTCCCATCTGCAAGAGCGATATACGGAATAAGCTGGTCGGCAAGATAGACATCAACCGTAGATGCAGATGCCAATTCGTTTATGATGTTCCTTGCCGCTTCTTCACCCACGCGTTCCGCTCGTTTGCCGCGCTCGCCCAGTGCACTGCCGCTTTTGTAGCCCTTCCATAGCGTTATGCCACAGCCCGTCGTCCTCCCACCTCCATTCTCTATCTCTATTTTTATCACGCTATCGTATCCCGCTGCATTTAATACGCTTTCCGCGGCTTTCGCCTGCCTTTCCGCTACGTGCGCCGGAAGCCCGCAGGAATGAGAGATGCCCTTTACGACTTCTTCTCCGGTTCTCTTGCTCTCAGCCTCCACTAAAACAATTCCTTTCAACTGATGCGAAGGCGAAGGCGCTATTTTTGCTTCCACCAATCCGCCACCTTTTGGGTAATAACCCCTGCGTTTCAGGTCGAGATGCACGTCACACCCCATTTCACGAATAGCTTTGAGGAACAGTTCCGTGTAAAAATCCATTGGTGGCGACCATTTAACGTCTGTTCCACCCCTTATACGCACCTTCGTCTCGCTATCCGCAAAAACTGCAACGGGAATAAGACACTGCAATAGCAATGTGATGCTTCCCGCAGTGCCTATGTCTATTTCACCTTCAAATCCGTTTAGCGCACCCGGTGCGAATTTTAACCGTGTAGAACGCAACTCCAGCCCCTCTGTTCTACCACCAGACAGTTTTTCTACCGCTTTCACCGCATGCAGATGCTGTGCTGAAAGTCCTGGATTGGGTCTGTTCGCTCTTATGTTCTCTATCTCTACTTCCTCGCCTGTTATCGCTGCAAGAGCGATTGCCGTCCTTATTATCTGCCCGCCGCCTTCGCCGTATGTGCCGTCTATTTTTACCATAAACTTTCTTTCTTTCTTTGAAAAAGAAAGAACCTTTACTAAGAAAGAAATATCCAAATACTAAATCCGAAAATTTACACGGATTTTCTCTTTTTGTTGGGAAGGTGGGCTATTTTAACGCCATTGCTCTTATCATCTGTGTTAATCTGCGTTAATCTGTGTCTATAATTTATTTTACAACTCTTTTTGTCGTTACCTCACAACCATCCGCCGTCACGATTATCGTATGCTCGGCTTGCGAAACCAACCCTTTTCCTTCTTCTCGCAACACGGGATAATCTCTTAATATTCCACCGTTTTTTAACGTTCGTAGTGCTATATCAAGCCTCTCGCGTGGCAGCCACCGCCTGGCGAATGGCAACCCCTGGTATTTCTTTATTTCCTTTAACAGCTTCTTCGCTTCTATCATTCTGACCGGTTTCGCTCTTATCAGACTGTATATCTCCGCATTACCGTGCTCTACTACTTTTCCCGCACCCTGCGCATCTGTTGCAAACGGCTCTATCGCAATGACGTTGTTCTCTCGCAATATTATTCCGTGCTCATACTTCACATTGGGAATCACAGGAGGAGCATGTGAGTTATACCGCATGAGCCCGTGTCCAGTCAGATTGACAATAGGCTTATACCCTCGCTCTCTTATGGTATTCTCAATTACTTCTCCTATCTCAACAGTGCTTACGCCATCATGAATTATCTTTATCGCTTCGTTCAACGCCGCTTCGGAAGCTTTTACCAGCCCCTCGTTGTTGCCGCTTAAGTCCACGGTCACGGCACTATCGCCAATATAACCGTTTATATGGGTACCGATATCGAGCTTTACAATGTCCTTGCCAAACACCGTCTCGTCATCTATCGAAGGAGTAGCATGTGCCGCTTCTTCGTTCCGCGATATATTACACGGGAATGCCGGTTCTGCGCCCTTTTCCCTTGTCCTGTTCTCAACCAATTCGGCAACCTCTAATAAGGAAACTCCCTCTTTTATCTTCTCTACTGCTTCTTCCCGTACCTCTGCCAGAATCCGCCCTGCCGCTCTATAATCATCTAATATGTGTTCTATTTCTTCGCCCATTTTTAGTGCCTCTCCCTCACCTTCTCTATCTTTTTTTCTCTACTGTTTCTCTTAACTTTAACGTTAAGTTAAACTTAAATGTTCAACGTCCAGTGGGCACTGTCGATTTTTCTAGTGAAATTGGTACATCCTTAAATTTTACCGCAGAGCACGCGGAGAACGCAAAGGCACAAAAAGATAGAAAATAAATTATTGACACGGACTAACGTAGATTAACACAGATGATAAGAATTAACACTGTTAAATTAAAATAAATCTGCGTAAATCCGTGTAAATCTGCGTCTTGAATAGAGGAAAGACATACTTTGTGTACAACCAGAAAGCCTAAACAATGATTGGAATCGTCTTAAAACTCTGCGTACTCTGCGCTCTCCGCGGTGATAAATCCCCATATTTTTAGACTGTGCCACTTCTCATCCCACTTCTATTTTCCTCCTCACTTCCTCCTTCAGGTCAACGTCTTTAAATATCGAAATCCGCTCCAGATACCACGGGCAAGGTACTTTCCTCGCTTTTAACTCCGATTCTGCAAGATCCACCCTCAGTACCGTAAACTCCGAAGCCGCTTCTTCTCCTCCTAATCCTTTTTCCCTTCTTACCCACATATCAACGCTTTCGTACCGTTTAGATGCGATAAGCAGCATAAAATAATGCTTGTAGTTATGAAGTTCCCATTCCTCTACTTCTATATTCAATCGAGAAAACTCCGCAGGATGTGTCAACCGAAGTTCCTCGGGATATACCACGGGCTCATAATTTATCCGCGTCCTGAGAAACCCACCCGTGTCCCTCGCCGCCACCTCATATTTTTTCGTGAGGCCTTCGTGCACGATACGTGCGGAATAAAAAGGTTTATTGTCTGCCGAGCCTCTGAAATTCGATACCACATCAAAAGGTATCGTTTCTCTTGTTATGAGCCCGGTATCAGTAAACATTTTATGAAGCGTATCCGGGCTTTCTCCAACGCTTATCTCTATCTCCACCGCTATTGTATATAGAGGACGAAGAGAAGAGCCGTAGTTCTTTAATTCCTTTACCCTTACGCTTTTTTGTTTTACATCGAGCTTTTTTTCTTTCATCGTTTTTATAAGTTTTTGGATTTTGGATTTGGAAATTGTTTAGGATTAAACCCTTTCAGGGTTTTCGGGGATGTGGGCAGAGCCCACGATGCTTGGGATTTAGGATTTACTATTAATGCGTATAAGTCCTGCGGAACTTAAACGGCGAGAATTCTACGCCGCCACCCTCATAAAATTTCGTGAACCACTCGTAGAAATGCAGCCTGATGGTGTGTATTCCCGCCATTATCGCCTCAAGTACTATCACGACAGCCGTCCCAAGTAAGAACACTACAGCCGCGATCACCGGTCCTATTGTCGGGTTTATCTGCAAGCACATGAACGTCAGAAGAATGAACACCTCGATTAACGCCGCATGACACAGTGCCAGAGCGAGAATCCTGCCATAAGAGACCGTGTTCGCAAGATATCGGAAGAAGTTCTCCAGCAGTGCATCTATCACGCCATCTATGAGAATAATAAGATAGTCCATAATTCCCCTCTTTTCCTTTTTCTCTACGTTACTCGCTTCTCCTCCTCCCCCTGCTTCATCATGCTGCAGTTCTGAAATTATCTTGAGCACGAACAGCGAGAGTATGGGTAGCAGAATGAAGATTACCATGCCCGCTTTCAGGTCGATGAAAGAATAGCCAAACAAAACGAGTAAGAAATAAAGTGCGCCTAATAAACACCAGATCTTTACAAATCCGCCTATCCCCTCTAATATGTTCCGGTTAAAGAGCTCGTTTAACGTATTAAGAAGTAAACCAAGCCCCATGTGCATTACGCCTATTAGCATTGTCACCACGAACATGAACTTCACGTTTGGTATGGGTTCGAACCACAAAGGCTCAAAGACGAGGATAGAAGGAATGTGCGCGCCTTCCACAGAACCCGCGACTAAATGCGATGCATATTCACTGAACCCGAAGAATTCGCCGAATAATGCCCCTGCAACCAGCGAGCAAAAACCGCATAACACGATTATTATCCCCATTCCCTGCATCTCTTTCCCCAAACCCTTAAACGCGAACATCAATGCCAGGCCGAGCAAAAGTATAAAAAGCCCATGTCCCATATCCGGGAACATAAGACCAAAAAGAACCGGGAACATTATGGCGGTAATCAGCGTTGGGTCTATATCCTTGTATAACGGATGCCCATACATCTTGATTACGGATTCAAAAGGTTTTATTATTCGTGGATTATTCAGCAAAGACGGCACACGCACATCCTCGCGCTTCGGCTCTATCACCTCGACCACGGAGAACCCACCTGTCTCTTCGTTTATTCCTTCTATTATGCGTTCAACCTCCTGTTTGGGCGCCCAGCCCTCGATAACGCGTACGTGTTCGCTCTTACCAAACAGAACCTTCGCCTTTGCTTTGCTTTCCTCTATCTGCACCAGTTCCTGCATCACAAGCAGGTCTTTAAACCTTGTCGCTCTTATCTCTTCTATTTCGCTCTCGTTCTCGTTTATATCGCTCTCCAGCCGCTGTATCTCAGCCGCCGTATCTTGTATTGCATCGTTTATAGAATCAGGAATGTGTTCTGGAAACACCTGTGATTCAAAGTCCAACCGGGTCAGCACCCGCTCCACTTCCTCTTTATCGGTCTTTAGTGCCGCAATCAGCGCAAAAGCAACAGCAGGCACTGCTCCCCCTTCCGTTTCGCCCTCGGTTATCTGTTTTGACACGACGAGGTGATTTCCACCGGTTATTGTATCAAGAGTGCTTTCCAACTCGTCTAAATTACCGATAGGCAGCTTACCCGCATACACCGAAATAAATTCATGCTCACCTACAAAATCCGGATCAACGCCAAAATCGTCTAACGTCTTCAATGCCACTAAGAGTTCCTTAGCGGTTGATAATTCTTCACTTAATCGCTCGTTTTTATCTATTAATGAGGTTATGGTACGTTCTAAATCTCCAAAATCCTTTTCTACCTCGTCTAACCTTATCTCCTCTACATTTATCTTCTCCCCTTGCCATTTGCCCTGCCCTACTTCTTCAGGTGCTTTAAACAGCGTCTCCCTCAAGCTCTTCTTCTCACCCTCACCAGGTCGCAGCAGAGCTATCAAATGGTCTATTCTTGCCAGGAGTTCAGAGATTTTCATTAATATTACATCTGCCTTTGAAGGTTCTATTAACCCTTCCCAGTCGCCTAAGAACTCCTTTATATCCGTAAGATGAACGGACCCTAAAGCATCAATTCGTTTAATTACACCGTCTACAAGCTCATTCAGGGTGACAATTCGCAGTTCCCGCATTTCCACAGGCTTTAGCATCGTTTTGTATTCTCTCTCTCTTTCTCTTTTGTATCTGTAATAATGTAAGTTTATCTTGATTACTTTTTATTTTGTTTAGAATTAAGTAGCGGTCTCAGGCGGCCAGTTATTCTCCATCCACCCTGGAATCCTTCCACTGTCCCTCGGACCCACGAGCACTGTCCAACCCGTAACGTCCTCGGTCTCGCCAGAAAGTCGCGCTGCCAGGCCCGGTATCACCATTGTCTTATTCTTTACCTTTTGCTCCACGTCAAACGATTCCAGCGCATCTTTCATTGTCCCTGCATTGAGCTGCCCACCCGCAACGGCGGATTCTACGCCCATCCCTTCACTATCTACTACCATCAGATATGAATCAATCTTGTTAGAGGCAAGGTCGCTCTCCACCGTGTAATAAGTCAAAGCGAAATTAGTAGTAACAAAAAGGGGCGATTCACCCGCTGTTGGAGTCCCTACCTCTCGTAATCCCGGCTCTACGCTTACCGGACGCCTCGGGTCGGTATATATATTCGCAACCAGCGTGCGTTCAGGTATCAATGAATGCGGCTCTATTGAGTGTAAAATCATTATATCGGCATATTTCAGGATGAACAAATCTGCGAGTATCGCTTCCCAGTAAGAAGTCTCCAGCGTGTTCTCCGCTTTAGCTCCAGTTCCGTTTCCGTTAACCATCCATGCGGTCATAGGCACGGACATCAAAGGATATGCGATTCCTTTGTTCCCATCCACTATCCCGGCACGCCGTATCCTTACAAACCTGGAGAACGTCTCCTCAAGCCCTTTCCCGGTGGGATACGTCCCGGGGTCCAACACGATATTCGTCACGCCAGCCGAGGAGAACGTCACGGCAAGCGAGTTCAGCATATCGAGGTCCGTGGAAAACAACGTAACTGGCACTTTGTAGCTCTTTACAATTCCCATAAACGCTTTCCAGTTATCTTCGGTTGCCGCATATATCAGCGGATTTCTATCCGAAACTTCCTTCAATCCTTCTTCTATCACTTTCGCATCGAATGAAGATAGCACGAGAGGGAAGTCTGTTTCTTCTGCCACGCGTTTCACGCACCGGGCAAACGTTTTCGCGTCACCTGATACCGAACGAATTGCAATCGCATCTACGTTTAAAAATTCACCGACATAAAATTTCCGCCAATTCGTTATCTCCCGTGCACGTTCTCTTAACTCTTCTTCCTTCATCGTGTCCCAGACGTCATAAGCAAGTGCGGTTCGGTTAAAAAAGGTACGCTCGTGTCTGTGCATAACATCTTCGCCACCGATTTTCCTTGCTCTCTCGCCTATTCCTATCTCCACTTCTCGTACTTCTGGTGCTAGCAATTCCGCTAACTTCTTCCCTTTCTCTGCGTATTTGGGCTCAGAAAGCAGCGGGCACTCCTCTAACTTCTTCTTCCTCTCCAGCAGTAGCGACGCAAAAGCCAGACACGTTTTCTCACCGCATTCCTTGCAATTCGTCCCTGGCAGATATTTCCATGCCTCCATTGGGCTGCTTATTTTCATTTCCTCATGCTTCCTTTATTACACCAATTGAAATTCTGAGTAAATTTTGTTTGCTTCTTTAATAAAGTTTTTAGTCTTTTGGTAAACATTATAATTGATGCCCCGCTTCTAAAAAGAAAATGGATACACAAAGTATGCTGAGGCAGATGTGCAAACGCGATATCAGTGAATCCGATATCAAGGTGATCTGCAAAAGCCGTGGGTTTCCTGCCAGGGAGGTGACTTCTCGTGACATCTTTGAGAACTTCTTCATCTCCACGATTGGCATAAAGGAAGCACTTAACTCATTAACTTATGAGGAAGTTGTATTCCTCCACTTGCTCAATAAGATGAACAAAGAAGTTGGTATCGCGTACTTCAAGAGACTGTACGGTAGCGCTGGACTCACGAACGAGTATTATTATGGGACTTTTACCCAGCAGTATAAAGAAACGTTCAAAAAGGTAAAGAAGAATCTGGTGCGAAAGGGTGTGCTCATCGTCATAGAGCAAGAAACATATACCAAATCTGCCAGGCTGGAACGCTTGCGATTTCGTTTTCCTCAGGAATTTTGCGAATTTCTTCCACCTATGGTTCGGGCTTCGACATTTAAAGAAACAGGGAATTTCAAGAGAGAGGTGCTGCGTGATAAACTGCTGGAGATTGTTGGAGGAGAGCAGAAACCATCTCCTTTATCAAACAAAATGTCGTTCACACTCACAATCAAAGATGGCGACCTGTTTATCGGAGCTGAACCGTTCAGAGCAAGCCGCCTGTTGAAATGGCAGCGAGCATGCTGGAACGCGTCCGTTAAGACCGATACCAGGACGCGGAGTGGCGAGATGACTCCTATTGAAGTTACACTCTATGCACTCTCACAACTTAACGAGCATGAATGGCTACCCGCAGATGGTCTCGCGGTGGCGCTCAAGATATTTACAGGAGAGGATGCGGACTATCCCTGTGACCAGATCTGTGAGGTCGGCTGGGAGTGGGGCTGCCTGGTAAAAGTTGTGGCGGATGGAAAGGCATACTACCGGTTACCTGAAGATCCGCTCGAAGGTACGACTTCATATCCGCCTGAGCATTATCTACAGGTCGAGCCCGATGGTACGGTA
>JAGGZZ010000127.1 GCA_021161765.1 Candidatus Methanophagales archaeon
AAGTAAAAGGATATAACAAAAATGGATGAAAAAATAATTAAACCGGAATTTAGATTTTTTGGATATAAAAATATAATTTATTGTTTATTAATTTTTGTATTAATTTTTAGTATAAACGTACGGGCAGATGATTGGCCCCCGGTAAATCCGGCAAACCCACCAGACGCGCGACATGGACATACGATGGTGACACTACCAGACGGACGTGTCATGCTATTTGGTGGGGAAGGATACCAGGGTGACCTAAAAGATGACCTGTTTGTCTATGATGCAAACGGGTGGAACACTGTAGATCCAGAAAATGACCCGCCACCAAAGTGAAAAGAGCACCAAGCCTGGACAATGGGCAGCAAAATGTTCGTGTACGGCGGATATGGTGAAAACGGCACACTCGACGACATGTGGACGTATGATACCACAAGCAATGAGTGGTACGTGCCCGCTGTCGGTTCAAAACCGCCGGCACGAAGCGGACACGCAACTATCCCACAGTCGGACGGCAGTATCCTTATCCAGGGAGGACAGGACAGCGCGGGCAAGAAGTTGAATGATTTCTGGAGATACTCAAGTGGCAGCTTCCAACAACTACCTGATTGCCCCAGGGCGTACAGTAACCATATCGCGCACATGATTGACGAGGACGTGCTGTTCGTTTTTGGAGAACCGGGAGTTATCGCCTACTATCAATTTTCAGCAGGTATGTGGGATTTGTTATCTGGTGGTCCACCGTTAAATGGTTATGCTTGTTCTGCGGTAGGGCAAAACGCCCATTCAGGACATAAGATTATTTTCATATTTGGCGGGGAAGATGCCAGTGGAGACGAAAGTGATGTGGTTTATGAATTCGACTGCGCCACCGGGGAATTGACCCAGAGAGTAGAAAGGATGCCCAACCCCCTGGTGAACAGCGCACGTGCAGAGGTTAATTCCTCATTATTTTTTGGAGGAATTAGCAATGGCACTATCATCAATACCACACTACACTTTTCCGTGCCATGCGGCTGTGTTGGTGCAAATTATACTTTTGTTTGCGGGCAGGAAGTAAACACAAGTTGCACACTAAATTGCAATCTAAATTCAAACGGCACATGCTTTACAGCCGGAGCAAATGATATCACAATCAACGGCAACGGCTACAGCATAACCGGAAACACCACAGGCTCTGGAATTAATGTAACTGGAAGAAATAATGTGACGATAAAGAATTTTAATGTTTATAATTTTTCGCAGGGGATTTATCTATCCTTTTCAAACAACAACATCACAAACAACACTGCTTCGAACAACACCGGGTATGACTTCTACTCAGACGAGAATTCGCATGACAACACTCTCAAAAACCTCACAATAGCAAGCTATCCAACCACGATTTCTTTCACTTATAACAACGGCGTTGGGATAAAAGGCGTGGATACTGCTCCTCCAGACCCTGCTGATAAGGTGAACATCAATAGGTACGTGAATGCAACGAATGTAACGGCAAATTCGTGGCTGTTCTTGAATGTGAGCTACAATGCGAGCGATGTTTCTGTCGTGCCAGAAGAAAGTCTGAAACTGTGGAAGTACAATGGAACGTGGCACGAAATTGCAGGCGTAAACGGAGTTAACACCGCCGAAAACTATGTCTATGCCCATATTACCGATTTTAGTGTGTTTGCTCCGCTGGGGAATCCTACGCGTGTTACGATACCAGCCGCAACAGGGTCGGGAGATGTAATCATTGAGACGGACAAGGGGTACTTCTGCAATGAAACGAAAGCTTTGCTAACGCTGCCTAATCGACCCGCACTCACGTTCCCGCACGGGTTCTTCAACGTCACTATCTGCGGACTTAACACCTCTAATCCAGAAAACGTAACAATTAACTTCACCTTCCCATCTGCGATACCAACGAACGCCGAGTTCTGGAAGTACAATTCGAGCACTGGAATCTGGAACCAGTATCCATTCGATGATAACGATGGCGACAACGTCATTTCGATTATAATTACAGATAACGATGCAACAGGCGATCATAACCCGGTGCTGGGTGTAATAAACGATCCAAACGGCATAGGATGGCCGGCACCAGCACCAATTCCAGTGCCGGAGTTCAATGCGGTAGGACTGCTCGTTCTGATTGGCATATTGAGTGTGGTGCTTGCAGTGGCAGCATTGAGGAAGAAATGATTTTTTATTTTTTCCGCAAACTATTTTAGTGTCGGAAATAATATTGTGTATAGCAAAGCAAACAATGATGAGGCATATACAAACAAAAGATAAATTAATAGACGATTACGGTAGAGAAATAAGGAGTCTGCGGTTCTCTATCACGAATCGGTGTAACTTGAATTGCATCTACTGTCATTGTGAGGGGGAAGAACGAGCAAAGGAGATTTCAACAGATAAAATAGCTAAGAGCGAAATAAGTGCTGAGTTTATAATAGCGATAGCGCGGGTTGCATCGGATTATTTTGACATAAGGCGAGTAAAATTTTCGGGTGGCGAGCCGTTAATGCGGGCTGACCTTGCGGACATCGTTCAAGGTATGCGAGACATTGAAGATAACATCTCCGTAACGACAAATGGTGTTTTTTTAGGAAAATATGCACGGGTACTCGCAGATGCGGGTCTGGACAGGGTGAACGTAAGCCTGGATTCACTTAACGAGGAAAGATATGATTTCGTCACTCGTTCGAGAAACAATCTTAGCAGCGTGATTGATGGTATTTACAGTGCGATAGATGCAGGTCTTACGCCGGTCAAGTTGAACATGGTTCTGCTGAATGGAATAAACGATGATGAGGTGGTTAGCATGATGGATTTTGTGCGTGAGTGCAACAAAAGAGGGACAGGAGGGGAGGGAGAAGGAGAATCGGTAATCCTGCAACTAATAGAATTGATTCCCTCCTTTGGGGCAGAACCCCTCACTATGTCGAATTACACAGTTGATTTTTCAAAGCTGGAATCCGAACTGAAAACAAAAGCATCAGCGATAAAAACGAGAAGGCTGCAGCACAGGCGAAAATATTTTGTGGATGGTGTAGAGGTAGAGGTCGTTCATCCGATAGCGAACACGGCGTTCTGTGCGAATTGCTCGCGATTAAGGATAACGTCTGACGGGAAAATAAAACCCTGCTTACTGAGGAATGATAATCTCGTTCCCATAGAGAGCGTGGATGAAAAGCATATAAGGAGCAGATTGAAATTGGCGATGCAATACCGAGAGCCGTTTTTTGATAAAGATTCGGATAACCACAAGATTTAACCAATTTCCACGACAAAAAATAAATTGTGGACACAGATTAACGCAGATTAACACAGATGATAAGAATCAACATGGTTAAACAAAAATAAATCTGCGTAAATCCGTGTCTTAACTTAAGTGGAGTAACATATAAACCCATATTAAGAATTATTATTATAGAGGGAGTGGGAAAATAATGGGCGTAGAAGTAGAAACCGAGATATTTGTGGATAAGGAAGAGATGGAAGCAAATGAATTCGTACAAAAATCGATAGGAAGAGCAATCGCCGGTGCGGTTTCGGCGCTTCATGGCGTGAAGGAGGACTGGGAGGAGATAGAGATAAAGGTGAGAAGGAAGTGAAATAGAATCTTACTTAAGCGGCACGGTCTAAAAAGTTAGTGGTTTATCATATTTGAATCGCTCTCAGAAAAGAGCAAATTGACGATGGAAGATGCGATTGAACTCGGAAATAAAGTAACGGAAGGCATGCGTGAAGAACTCAAAGAGCGGGGATTGCTGTAGATGAGATTGGTTGTTGATGCAAATGAGCTCTTCGCAGGGATAATCACTAAAGGTAAGTAAAAAGGAACCACTGTTGATCCGAAAAAGAAGGCAACGACATGGTAAAAAGAGCTGACTTGGACACGGACAGATATTACAAAAGAGCGAAGGCGGAAGGTTACCGGGCACGTTCCGCATTTAAACTGTTGCAAATCGTCAATAAGTTTGAACTAATAAAAGAAGGCAACCGGGTTGTGGATCTGGGTGCTGCCCCCGGAGGCTGGTCGCAGGTTGCAAAAGAGATAGTGGGAGAGAAAGGAGTAGTTATAAGCGTGGACTTGCAGCAAATAGCACCAATAGAAGGCGTGGAATCACTAAAAAGCGATATAACAAACGAAAAGGAAACGATAAAGACGATCAAAGAGACGCTATTAATGAAGAGTTTGAAAGGGACGGATTTTGTGGACGTCGTTTTATCAGACGCATCGCCAAAGTTAAGTGGAAACAGAGATTATGACCATTTTCGGTCTTTTGAGCTGGCTCAATCCGTATTGAACGTTGCTTCTGCGCTTTTACGTAATAACGGCAGTTTCGTTGCAAAAATATTCCAAGGTGTTTGCTATAACGAATTTTACAAGGATGTACAGGAAAAATTCGCGTATACAAAGGCATATTCGCCAGCAGCCACACGTAAAAGAAGTGCAGAGGTTTACGTGATAGGAAAAGGTTTTCTTGGCAATCAAGACGACAAGAAGATGAATTATTGACACAGATTAACGCAGATTAACGCAGACAAGATGAAACGAGCAATGCCTGTGCAACATTTAAAAATTCACCGCAGAGAACGCTGAGTTCGCAGAGAAAATTAGATCTCCAAGTAGGGTTATGGCTAGTAGTCCGATATCATTAGCCCGTTCTAACGCTCTAAACCGCCAAACCGCTAACCCATTATCCTCTGCGCTCTCTGTGAACTCCGCGGTTAATCTGGCATTATCAAGTTAAATAAGTCTGTGTAAATCTGTGTCTTAAATATGCAAATGAACTTGCTGCTTGCTCATCTGGCTATTTTTGTAATCGCAATACTCATAGACGTGACCGTAGGCGACCCCCCGGAGAGAACGGAAAAATATTACCCGATTGTGTGGATAAG
>JAGGZZ010000182.1 GCA_021161765.1 Candidatus Methanophagales archaeon
CAATCCGCGCTCCCGTTTATTGCAATAGCTCTTTTCCTTCTGGCGCTGTTGTCCCGCCGTAAAGAATCAGAAGGTGTTTTCTATTCATCGTGGTTTGGAAAAGTAGCGGGTGCTTTAGGCTGGGTCTCTTTTGCCGGTTACTGCTATTTCGAAACGTTCCGCTGTTTATTGCTGGAGGACTACGTTCGCACGTCCTTCGCGCTGATATTTCTCGCCTTCTCGCTCCTCTTAGCATTACTTTTGTTAAAAACAAGTGAAAACGAGGATTTGTTTTTGTTTAGGACGGACATAAGATTTGAAGAAGACTTGAAGAAAGGCATCTTCTCGGAAGACTTGAAGAAAGTGTTCAAAACCAATGGATTTTCACTTTCTGATAATGCCCTTATTACGAAAGGGAAAGAGGATGAATGGGTAATAGCCGATGAAGAAAAGTTTATTGCCAGAAAAGAAGCTAAGAGGCTAAATCTTTACAAAATGAGAAAGTTCTTTGCCAGAAAAGGAGATGGAAAGCTAAACATTTACAAGGACTACAAAGTCCTTGATTTATTTTTCTTGGTAACCAAAGTTGCAGTTATAACCGCGGTCTTTTACTTCCCGTTTTCTGAATTTGCCCTTCTTGGTGATTTACTTATTTTTGTCACCGCTAAACTAAGCGTTATGATGCTGAATCTACTCGACGTGGGCGTTTATATCGTGCCTCCATCCGGCATTTACTCAACCAGCAGTTCCTTTCACGAGGTCTACAAGCCGATAGAGATAATCTTAGCGTGCACGGCGATACAAAGTATGGCTCTTTTTACGGGTGTGGTTTTTGGTGTAACCGCCCCGATAGGAAGAAAGCTAAAAGCCTTCCTCGTCTCGGTTCCTGTTATATACGGATTAAACATACTAAGAAACGCATTAGTCGGCGCCGCATACTTTGAGCAATGGTTTGGCTCCCCTTTACACAGCTTTTTTATCGCACACGACGTATTAGCGAGGATAGGCTCGATGATTGTGTTGATTGTTATTGCCTACGCGGTGTTCGTGATACTTCCGGAAGCGCTGGACCTGATAGAGGATTT
The DNA here is from genome assembly GCA_021161765.1 of Candidatus Methanophagales archaeon. Lineage (GTDB taxonomy): Archaea > Halobacteriota > Syntropharchaeia > Alkanophagales > Methanospirareceae > QEXZ01. The sequence continues at coordinate 1,065 of JAGGZZ010000182.1, forward strand.
GTTTCGATTTTTCAGCAGGATTTTTTCAACACGCATCAGGGGATAAACCATCTCCTCCTCATATTTCACCCTTGCATGGACTTCCACCTCTTCGTACCCGACCACGACTTCCACATCCAGCATTTCGCCTCGTAACTCACAATATTTGAATTTATTCCCATTCTCGCACTTCCTCACCTTTTCTCTGTCTATTTTCACGTTCACGGCGCTTACCCAGGGTTGAAGTGATACACTTTTTTCTATCGCGGTCTCCAGCTCCCTCGCGGTTTCCGTGCTCACAGGTGTGCCGATAAACTGGTGATAGAGCGCACCTAATTTGATGCCGGCTTCGAATAATGCTCTGTCTCTATCCGATATTTCCTCTTTCTCGGTCATCTCTCTGTCCCCGGTGAAGGATACACAACACTTTTTCTTTTTTACAAAAAACGTTTTTGCTTCGCAAAAACCTTTACTAAAAATACCAGTTTCTTTGGTAAAGCTTTTCTTTTAAAGAAAAGGTTTGTGCTAAAAGAAAAACAAATAATTTTCTCTTTCTTTGGAAAAGAAAGAAAGTGTTGTGTTAATCTCGTGAAATCTCGTGGTTCATTATTTACTATTTATTACTGGAATGACTATGATTTTAGTGTGTATGCGTCGGAAGGGGCGATATGTATGCCGAAATGGGAAATACACGATAAATGGGCAGCGCAGATAGGGATAACCAAAGAAACATCGGATGTTGTGAATCTTTTGAGTGACTTTCCCGAAAAGAGTCAGGAGTTCATGGAGTTCTGTGAACGTGAAGGCGAAGGAATAATTCTGGGCCTGGTAAGCGTTCACGATTTCAGAAGGATAATGAAAATCCCCAAGTATCTTCAGGTAGTATTTTTGCGGCATCAAAAAGGGAGTGAATATGTAAAGGCGTGGTATCTGCATTATGTTCTGGATTATATAAAAATGGCGCCTGCTCTAACCGTTGAGGAGATACTAAAACGGACTGAAGACTGGTTTGAGCGTTGTGAAGAGTTAGAAATCATCCGGGATTTTGTGGTGGGGAATGCAGAGGGGATATTAGACGATTGTAGAATGTAGAAAGTTTCATAGACAAAAAACAACGAGATTTTACAATTTATACGTAGTCCCGCTTTTTATCTCTATTTTCGCCACCAAAACCTCTTCTCTGTGCTTATCAACAGCGTAAAGCAACCTATATTTTCCCACTCGTTTCCTTCTCACGTTTTCATACCCCTCCACTTTTATTGTTCCTTTATGCCAGGGGTCATTCCCGATTTCAATAGATGCTTTCTTTATCCTCCCTTTCAACTTCTCATCAAAAGACTCTATTTGCTTGTAGCTCTTTGGAGAGAAAATAACCTCATAACTCATTTGAATACTTCTTCCAACCTGTAATAATTCCCTTTTTCTCTTTCATCCATAGCCTTCAAAATATCTTTCATATCCTCTTCTGTCAGCATCTTGTCCCTGTTCAATATTCTTACAGTTACAACATCAGATTCTATCCTCGATGGCTTTACAATCCTCAGCACCCCTTCCTCATATATCGCGTCTATTTCTCCCATTTTCACCCTCTCCTTTAAGATATATATGGTACTTCCATATTTAAATCTTTGCGGGGATTTTCACAGATACTTTTCGATGTTCTATAAGGCTTTGATATTCAATAATAAAAAATGCACGATTAAAATGCAAGATGAAAAACTAAAAGAAGACGCAGAAGGTTTGATAGAACGAGCAGAGATTCTGAGGTGGGGGGAAGTAACCAATAAGGTTTTGCTCGATGTCGGTGCAGGACCGTTAGCGGTTATCGCAGCCCGGGATTTCAATTGCAAGGTTACAAATATAGACGTTTCTGAGGATGCCTTAGCGGATGCAAAGAGAGACGCAGAAAAGGAAGGTCTTGCCGAGCAAATCGTATTTGAGCACGGAGATGCAGCTTCACTTAGTTATCCAAACGGAAGTTTTGACGTTGTAATCTGCTACGGCGCTTTGCATCACATTGAACCCGAAGGAAGAAGAAAATGCCTCCATGAGCTGCATCGAGTAGCAAAGGAGAAGGTTATTATCGTTGAATTCACGCCAGAAGGCTTCGCGGAGTTTCACGCGTTTGGCAGTTACAAACACGTTGACCTCGACTGGCTGGAACACGAACTAAATACGCTCGGTGAAGTAGAAACATATTCGGGAACGTTGATGAACGTCTATACACTTTTTCGTTAAATCATGTTGTTC
>JAGGZZ010000247.1 GCA_021161765.1 Candidatus Methanophagales archaeon
CCATAATGAAAATAAAGGCCCCAAAGGTTCGTATATGCAACCAAATTCATACGAATAAACGAACTGGGTCGGTTTATACAACCGTTATACGAAACCAGCCTATTAAGACAATAAATGGAGGTTGAATAATATGATAATAAAAGCTGTTGAAGTTAAGAATTTTAGATCAATCCGAGAAACCCGTTTGGATTGTGACGATCTTACAGCCATTGTAGGACGAAATGGCGCTGGCAAATCCTCTTTTCTTTATGCCATAGATACTTTTTATGATATTGCGGCGCCGATAACTGAAGAAGATTTCTTTGATCGAGATATGGGAACGCCAATAGAAATCCGTGTAACTTATGGTGACCTTCGCGATGATGAAAAGGAAGAATTTCACCCATATATAAGGGACAATAGGTTAATCGTTACAAAGCGCATTTCAAGCGAAAATGGTCGAATAACGCAACACTATTATGCTGCGGCTTTACAGATACCTCAGTTCGCTGAGATAAGAGCTAAATCTGGTAAAACAGACCGTCGTAATGCTTGGAAGGAACTAGTTGATAGTGATAACTTAGTCGATTTAGGTGGAAGTGCCAAAAGTTCGGATGAAGTCGAACGACTTATGACTGAATACGAAGCTAATCATCCAGAACTCATGGAACCGGTTGAGCGGAAAGAACAATTTTTTGGACCCAGAAACATTGGAGGGGGCAAACTCGACAAGTTCACAAAGTTTGTTTTGGTTCCTGCAGTTCGGGAGGCTTCAGATGAGGTAAGTGGTAAGAAAGGAGCGATCTATCAGATTTTGGATATGATTGTTTTAAGAAAGATTAATGCTAGAGAAGATATACAAAAATTCAAATCAGAATTTGAAGAAAGAGTTAAAAAACTCTATAGCTCTGAAAATCTCACCGAGTTGCCGGAACTTGGAAACTCAATTTCTCAAACACTTGAAAAGTTTGCGCCCGGTTCCAAATTAAACTTAGGATGGGATGAGGTTAAGCCTCCTGAGGTCCTACCTCCTGCCGCAAAGGCAACTCTAATCGAAGACAGTTTTGAGGGCGAAATAACTCGCAAAGGTCATGGACTCCAAAGGGCATTAATAGTCACCTTACTCCAACATTTAGCTATGACAGTTCCGGTAGAGCCAACCGCTGGGGGTTCGGCTGAGGAAGAAACTAACATTCCAGAATCTAAAGACCTTAAATCATCACAAGGACCTGATCTCATTTTAGCTATTGAGGAACCAGAGCTGTATCTCCATCCATCACGTTGTCGTTACCTATCTAACCTCTTAATTCAACTTGCTGAGAAACCAGGAGTTGGCCTCGGTGTTAGCAACCAAATTATATATACAAGTCACTCTCCGTATTTTGTAGATCTCCATCGTTTTGATCAAATTCGAATGGTAAGAAAGGTGCCTTCACCGGATTCAGTTGTGCCGCAAAGCATTGTTACGCATTTTTCCCTAGACCAAGCCGCAAAGGAAATAGCGAAAGTGTGTAATGCTAATCCCGCCGATTTCACTAGGGATAGCTTTAGAGCACGTGCGATGTCTGTTATGAATACAATTGTGAACGAAGGATTTTTTGCGGACACGGTTGTAGTCGTAGAGGGACTATCTGAAGTAGGCACGTTATGGCAGATTCAAGAGATAATGAAAAAGGATTGGTACCAACTTGGAATAGTCGTAGTCCCAGCAGGCGGAAAGAACAATATAGACCGTCCCACAGTTATTTTCCGAGGACTTTCAATTCCTACATACTTCATCTTTGATGCGGATTCGCACCTTATTGGCAAGGGAAAAAAGGAAAAAGATGCGAAAAATTGCAATCATAGATATCTTAGATTAGCTGGTGTACCAATAAAGGATTTCCCAGAAACCCAAGTTAATGAAACTTGGGCAGTATTTAATAAGAATCTTGAAGGAATATTCAAAGAAGCACTGGGCAATGAGACATTTCAATCCATTCAAGAGGAGATTGCTGCTGAATTAGGATATGACGACGCAGACCGCGTAAACAAAAACATTGAGGGTGCTGCACGCTTTATAGAACTCGTATACGAAAAAGAATATCAAATACCAACTCTTGAAGAAATTGTTGAAAAAGTCACTCAATTACGTGGTGGTGCGAAATGATATGGGACTTGATTCGTATAACACAGCATATACGCTACGGGCTTACGCCCTTGCCCTTTGGGACATTGCTCCCTTTGGTCGCAACTTCGTATATGCTGGGAACGTTATATGAAATTCGGCTTGGTAAAATATTATGAAGCACAGTGAATTTTATTTAAGAATGGAATTATTACAAAATACTCTCGTAGCTATGTCAACACAAGATGAATATGAAACAGGTGATTACCAGAAATTACGAACAGAATTACTTTCACATACTGAATTACGAGAACTAACGCCTGAATTTATTGTCACATGTCGAAATAAATCATATTTTTGGCAATTTATTAAAAATAAATTCGCTCATTACTCAGAAAGACGACAATTCATATGGAAGAGTTTTTCACCGCTATTAAACTATATAGAACAAATAGATTCTTCTCCTTCGGATCAAATAACAAAAGATTCTATAGAGAAATCAGGGCACTCATTTATTACATCTCAATGGCAAAAATGCTTAGAACGACGTTCAAGCGATCCTGAAGCAGCCATCACATCAGCTAGGACTCTGTTAGAGACAGTTCTTAAGCACGTTTTAGATAATTTATCTATAGAATATGATCATGGTGATGATCTCCAAAAACTGTATAGAAAAACAGCAAAAGAGCTTAACTTGTCACCGGAACAACATAAAGAGGAAGTGTTTAAACAAATTCTTGGTGGGATGCTTTCAGCTGTTAATGGACTTGCTTCTCTGAGAAATCGGTATGGTGATGCTCATGGCCAAGGAATCAAATACATTCGTCCTTCTGAAAGACATGCAAAACTTGCTGTAAATCTTGCAGGAACAATGGCATCCTTTATTTATGAGACGTATGAAAAAAATCAGGATACTCATTGATTGATGTATACGAGCCAACTTCATATAACAGCGGATATGCGGTTCCGCTATGCTCAGACTTCTCATATCCAAGATACATTATACGCCATTGGTCGCTTTGAAATGGTTATGAGAATATGAAAATGATAAAGTATCGGCAAAAAAGATACAAACCATTACTGATAAGAGAAGAAGCAATGGTGGACTATGAAGTTCATCAAAACATAGTGAATAATAATCTAAAAGGGGTCAAGAAAGACTACGGAATGTTTTTCACCCCTGAACGCATTGTTGATTTTATGGTTAACTTGATTGATATTGCTAAATACGCTGGCAAAAAAGACATTGCTATCTTAGAACCTGCCTGTGGCCTGGCACAGTTTTTAGTCGGAATAAGAAGGAACCAACCCACACTTTCGGAGCAATCAAAACTTTTCGGAGTAGAAATTAATCAGAATGTAATTAATTATTTAACTACTTTAAATATTGGCAATAATATCGAAATAATCAATGATGACTATCTTTTATGGCAACCACCGTTGTCTTTTGATTTAGTTATTGGCAATCCGCCTTATGGCATTCCGAGTCTTTCCAAACATTATACTATAAAAATAGACCCTGCCACTAAGGAAAAATATAAAAGTCTGTATGAGACTTGGTATGGGAAATATAATGTTTACGGTGCCTTTATAGAAAAATCCATTAAGTTGCTCCAACCTGAAGGACAACTGATTTTTATCGTTCCTCCTACATTTATGATACTGGATGAATTTAAAAAACTGAGAACTTTTTTATCCCAAAATGGAGGAACTGCTATAATTTACTTGGGACCAAATGTCTTTAAACCTGAAGCGGATGTTTCGTCAGTAGTACTTAACTTCCTTAAATCTGATAAGTTCACTTCTAGGTTAGAACTTTTGGAATATAGAGATAATAAGATTAGTACGATAAAAATTAACTCTCACTGGCAAGGTGAGGTAGTCAAGTTTGAAACAGATTATACACACACCATAGAAAGTATTTGTTCTTATCGGTTAGGTGATATTTATGAAATTAGAATCTCTCCACGGACTCCTGAAATTAAAAATAGTCCCTATATAGCAAAAGAAAGGCCTCTTAGAGAAAATGATTATTTGCCTCTTTTAAATGGACGAAATCTTAAGTGTAACAAGATTATCTATAACAATCTTACAGGTTATTGGATTAAAAAGTCAGAAGTAAAGGAACTACGGCAGTATTTTGGTGCTCCACATATCGTAGTTGGTTTAGGTTTTAGAGAAAATGGGAAAGTGGGAGCAGCTATAGATGAAAAATGCTATCCCTGGATGGGCGATATTTATCACCTCTTAAGAAAAAATGATTTATTTAATATAGAGTTTGATATGAGTAATTCAGAGATAGTAGAATATCTCAATTCAGATTATGTAAGAAAATATGTAAAAGATGTATACCGTGAAATTACCTACCATTTAAGCATTACTCAATTGAAAAGCCTTTCTTTGCCCACAAAAGAAGAATGGCAGGAAATAAAAAAGAAGGAGATATTATGAAAAATCCCTTGCAAGACCTTAAAAAATACCGTTTTTTTCTTGAAACCATTCCACTGGATAAATTCCGAGAAGAATTGAAGGATATCAAATGGGTAGAGCAGGACTTGAACAAGGCAGGACGGATAGCACTTGGCTCAGCATTGTTACCATTGGCATCAATATTTAAGTATTACTGGGAGGAAAGACAATTTCTAATCTTTGAGGAATGGTTTGAAATTTTTTGGGAAGAACTTAATACTAATCCTCAAAGTAAAGAAGCACTCAAACAGTTCAAGAGATATTATTTTGATAAAAACAATGATGGCTGGTTTAAGAAAGGATTTAAAGCTCGAATGTATAGAACATGGGTTTCTGTTCTTACTCAGTTAGACTTTTGTTATATGTTTGAGTATATCTGTGCCAGAGAAGGTAAGGAGTTGCGACTTGAAGGCAATGCGGAATTAGACAGGCGTGGAATCGATGCAAGAGTTAATGGTATTGGGTTTCAGATAGCCAAGATAAGCCAAAGAAAAGAGGCCAGAACAGTAGGTGGAAAAAAGACGGTAGTTACTATTCCTTATGTTGTTTGGAATCCAGATGAATTAAAGAAAAAAATTGAGAATCCCAGAACAAGAATAAAAAATACCTATCAAAAAATGGTAGATTCGTTCGAGAAGTATTTTGTCAAACTTCAAAATGGTTTCGTTGTTTTTAACGAAAATTATCTTAAACCGATAATAGATAACATAGATAATATTGAGAAAGTAAGAAAAGTAGTAAAGCAAATATCATTAGAATTATCGGGAGAATGTTAGATGATTATTAACAAGACGATTAAAGACGACCAACAGCTTATAACACAGCATAAAAGGTTCGTGCCGACAAATCGGCACTCACCCAAATTTTTGATTCGCAAAAATTTCTTTTATGCTGGGAACGTTAGGCGAAATTTTGACAAAAGAGAGAGGGAACAAAAATGAAAAGCATGTCTTTAATCCGTTGGAATATGAACTCGGCAATTCAGTGAGGAGGTGAAGTTGTATGAAAACACTTGTGGTGGTCTATTCGAGAACCGGGAATACGCTTTCTGTGGCCAAGAGGATAGCCGGTGAGCTAGAAGCTGACCTCGAGGTCATTGAGGATAAGACAGACCGAAAGGGGATCCTCGGTTTCCTCCGCTCGGGATACGAGGCACTGAGGAAGAAGGTCCCACCGATAGCCGAACCGAAACACAATCCCGGCGATTATGAGCTTGTCATCATCGGAACCCCGATTTGGGCGGGACGGATATCGAGCCCCGTAAGGGCTTATCTTCTACGCTTTCACGGGCACTTCGGACAGATGGCGTTCTTCGCCACCTCCGCAGGCGGCGGCCATGGGAAAGCCCTCGACGAGATGGCCGAGTTCACAGCGGCAAAGCCTTTGGCTACAGTTGAGATCACTTCGGACCATGTAAGGAGAGGGAAGGAGGTGGAAGCCCTCAAGCCTTTCCTGGAGGCCGTCAAACCCCAAAAGCGTTGATATTCCGGAGGGGAGGCTGTGGGAAAGTGATGAAATGTCAGAAGCCAAGACCTGACACAGGCGATTCACATGTTCTGTACTTGCTCGAATATGGCAAGCTTTTATTGCGGCTAAGAATAGTTGCCACAAGTATTGGAGTATGTGAAAATAGTATGTAAAGAACTATGAAGAGCGTAAGTTTAGAGGTGATTTATGCACATAATAGAAGATGAGCTTGCTACATCTACCAACACTTTGCCTAACAGCGCATATCTGGCTTCGTGCCTTTGGCACGCCGTCCAAATTTCCCTTCGGGGAACTTCGGATACGCTCAAAACGTTAGCCCAAAAATATATGATGAATAACAAAATTATATTTTATATCCTTTCAATACTGATAATTATTATTCTAATCGGATGTTCAAAAAACGTTCCTGATTTCAACCGCGAAGCTGCCTTCCAATACTTAAAAAAGCAATGCTCATTCGGACCAAGAAACCCAAATTCCGATGGACATCTTCTTTGCAAAAATTATATTATTAACTTTCTTGAAGAGAATGGAGCAGAAGTAAAAACAGAGAAATTCTCTGAAAAAATTAGGGGAAAAACCTACAATTTTACAAACATAATCGCTTCCTATTATCCGAGAAAAAGAGCAAGGATTTTTATCGGCGCACATTGGGATACTCGACCCTGGGCAGATTTGGATAGTGTGGAAGCAAATAGGAATTTACCCATTTCTGGTGCAAATGATGGAGCATCTGGAGTGGCTGTACTACTTCATCTTGCTGAAATATTGAATAAATATGAGACACATGTTTATGGAATAGACCTGCTCTTTTTTGATGGCGAAGATGCTGGAACTCCTGGCTCAAATGATGAATGGTGTCTGGGTTCAAAATATTTTGTGAACAATTACAAAGGCAGAGAACCGGAAGCAGTAATCATAATTGATATGATTGGAGACAAAGACTTGAATATAAAGATTGAAGGCTATTCTTATAGAAGTTCTCCAGAATTAGTAGAACAAATCTGGAAGATTGCAAGGTCACAAAATATATCAAATTTTAACACAAAAATTTCTGACTTCATATATGATGACCATTATCCGTTTTTAGAAAAAGGATTTAATGCCATTGATATAATTGATTTTGATTATCCCTACTGGCATACCTTGCAAGATACACCTGATAAATGCAGTGCTCAAAGTCTGCAAATAA
>JAGGZZ010000136.1 GCA_021161765.1 Candidatus Methanophagales archaeon
AGCAGAGGTGTATGAAGAGGAGAAACGTACAAAACACGACATTCGCGCGCTCGTTAATGTGATAAGGAGCGGAGTAAGCGATGAAGCGAAACCGTTCGTGCATCTCGTGGCCACTTCTTATGACGTCGTGAATACCGCAAATGCGCTCAGGTATAAAGACGCCGTGATGAACGTTATTATTCCCGATATGGTCGAATTGGAGCGAACGTGGATAGACTTAGCGCGTAGAGAAAAGGATACGCTGCAAATAGGAAGGACGCACGGGCAGCATGCTGAACCCATTACCTTCGGGTTTGCACTCGCGCAGTATGTGAACCGGTGGGGTTCGCAGATATTGAACGTGCAAGAAACGAGCGAAAAACTAATCGGTAAATTCTCAGGGGCTGTCGGTGCGTATAACGCCACGAGTTTGATTTTTGACGACCCGGAGGAGTTTGAACGCGAAGTGCTTGCTTTGCTCAACACGAGACCTGCCGCGATTTCCACGCAGATCGTTCCGCCCGAGCCTATGTCTGATTTCGTGCATGCGATTATAACCAGTTTCTCGGTTTTAGCCAATTTCTGCGATGACATGCGGCATCTTCAGCGAAGTGAGATAGGCGAGGTATTCGAACGTGTAGCGAAAGAGCAGGTGGGGTCGTCAACGATGCCGCATAAGAGGAATCCCATCGGTTTTGAAGGTGTGAAGAGTCTGTGGAAAGCATTCATGCCGCAGGCGGTAACGATGCATCTCGACCAGATTTCTGAACATCAACGCGACCTCACGAATTCGGCATCGCAGCGGTACACGCAGGAGTTACTGGTGGTTTTTGACCACTGCGTTAGAAAGCTGCGAATGATTTCAGCGCGGTTAGTAGTGGATAGGGCGCGGATGCGAGAGAATTTTATGATTTCCGCAGACAATATTATTGCTGAACCGCTGTACATCCTCCTTTCTTATTACGGGCATCCCGACGCGCATGAATACGTGCGCAGAAAAAGTTTTCAGGCGTATGAAGAGAAAAAAACGTTGCGGGATGTTGTCGAGCGTGATGAGGAGATAATAGCGTACGTACGGAAATTTACAAGTGAGCAGAAGGAGCAGGTTTTTGATGCTGAGAAGTATATGGGGATAGCCGCGGAAAAAGCAGAGAGGGTTGCGGATTATTGGGAAGGGGTTTTTAAGACGGACTTTTACAAGAAAAAATAAATTGTGGGCACAGATTAACGCAGATTAACGCAGATTAACACGGACGTAAGATGATAAAAATCAATAATGTTAAATTAAAATAAAATCCTTATACACAGGTGTTTTCTATAAATAGAACTCCGTACTTAAGAAGTTTGGACTGGTTTTGGTTTTTACACAGCACATTGATAGTGCACACCAGTATGCATTTGTATACGTTTACCTTATATTTATATTTGGTGGTATAAATGACGCACTTAACTGTGAAGGTTAAGAAATGGAAGGATTATTTTGGGATTATCATCCCAAAACAAGCAGTAGATGAGCTCGGCATTTCGGCAGATGAGATGTTAGATGTGGAAATTGTGAAAAAGGGAAGAAGGAGTGGATTCGGAATTTGTAGAGGTGCATCGCCATATAAAGAGGAGGAAGAGCCTCACGATAACCTATGGTAAAAATGCACATTGTGGATACTTATGCGTGGATAGAATATTTTATAGGCTCAAAGAAGGGTGAGAAAGCAGCGGTAATAATTGACGATCAAAATGAGCCCTTGATTACAGTGGAGTGCTGTTTGGCTGAGATAAGACGTGAAGTTCGAAAGACAGTTCCGGGATTCGGACTCATTGATTCGGTAATATTAGCAGTTCAGGAAGATAAAAGTGGCGTTGAGCAGGAACTAACAGAGAAAAAGAAGTACATCTACGCCGTGATGAGTCGTGGTGGTGTAGAAGTAATGTTTCAGAGAACAGATAGTATTGGGGGGATGTGCCGCCACTTAAAGGTGTGCCAATATGCGCTTCCGTGTCCTTTTATATCGAAGTAGAGGATATAAATGCGCTATACCAGGAAATAAAATAAAGATGGCAAAGAAGAAACGATATCGCGGACATTTCTGTAAGGTATGCGGGCGGATACTGCCAAACGAGAATTTCTCTGGCAAAGGACACGCAGCACATATCTGCAAGAAATGTGCCAGGAAACCAAAGGAACAACAGTCAGAAGAGATCGTCCTCAATCGCATTTACCGTGTGTATCAATATCATAACCTCTCGCGAGACAACCGGCGGATGTTGGAGAAATACTCCCACAGCCCAAAAGAGCGAATTAGGTCGGCGGCACGGGAAGCAATCGCGATTTTTAGGAAGGGCCCCTTATCTAACGGGATTCAATGCTCGGAGGAGGATTTCTTAGACGAAGCATAGAGACAAGAAAAAATAAATTATTGACGCAGATTAACACAAACCTTTCTTTAAACCTTTTAAGAAAAGGTTTATCAACAAACTTTTAGAAAAAGTTTGACCAAAAATGCTTCGCAGCTTCGCGGAAAGAAAGCTTTACCAAAGAAATCTATTTTTCTTTTAGCACAGGTTTTCTTTTTTTGAAAAAGAAAAAGTGTTGCGTAAATCAGTGTAAATATGTGTCTCAATTAGAAG
>JAGGZZ010000015.1 GCA_021161765.1 Candidatus Methanophagales archaeon
CAGTAATGCTCGTAGCCGTCCAAGTTCCTGATACACCGTATGTGAGCTTCTCTTCCTCGGGAGTGTTGGTTAGTCTCACATCTGTACCGTCAGTTGTGTCTCCGCCAGGGCATGCGCTCACTATTCCTGTAAACGCTGTCACTATTATCATAGACACAATCCCAATTGCAATAACTCTCTTTAAATTTGCCGATTTACTTTTCAGTTTTTTCACGTCCTAAACTTTTTAAACAAAAAGTTTGTTCAAATTTTGTATTAATAAAACTTTCGATAACTGAAAATTTTTTATAGATAAGAATATATGCAATAGTTCCTTAAATGATATTGGATAAGACTCGTCTGCAGAGGTTAGAACAGTGAGTCAGCAAACTCATTCTGCCATTGAAAGCAGAGCGATTACTACTTCCTCATATCTACTTCATTCAACAGCCACTTCTATAACGGCATAAACTTGATTTTTAAACCGTTATTCACTTCTTCACCTTCATAATCTTCGGTTATCACCAGCCCCTCGTTTAATTTGAACGCTTTCATTGCCAGTACCAGCGCATCTATCTCTCTTTTTTTCGTCTTTTCCTCCTCTATATTCCAGCAAACCTGAATAACAGACTCTATTCTTATGCTCTTCTTAATAACAAAATCTACTTCTTTAGTATTTTACTTCCAATAGTATATCTCAATCAGCGGATTGTTTGAATATCTCCTTTTAAGTTCTACGAAAACTAAATTCTCTGCTAATCTCCATGAGTTCTCGGAAACCCGTAGACCAATAGCATTTATCAGACCATTGTCTATTCAAAATTCACTATAAGTAGGCTATCCTCCTTTCCAACGTCCTTTTTTAAAAAGAGGGAAAATAAATTATTGACGCAGATTAACGCAGATTAACACAGAAACACCTAATTCTCTCTGCGAACTCAGCGTTCTCTGCGGTAGAAGGAAGTTATACTTTATATACACTTAATTTATCTATAAGCTTCTCAATGTTTTCGGCTGCGATTTCTACGGTTTCTCGCTCAAAACCCGGTAATGCTCCACAATGTCCTTGGGATATATATCTTCATTCACGTTTAACAAAATATTCATAAGATAAATGATACTATATAAATAAGTAAGAAGGTTTTAACCGATGAACACCAAACGTTTGCGCTGGATTTTTCTCGCACTCATTCTCTTATCCCTCTTGCTTGCTTCGCAGGCAATGGGCGGTGAGGATGCAAAAGGGGACAAAAAAGTAATTTACGTGCTGAGAATAGAAGGCACGATCACAGAAGGCACTTCCTTAGACGTGGTGGAAGGATTAATGGAAGCGGAGGAAATGGGCGCTGAAGCGGTATTGGTCGAGCTTGATACGCCCGGTGGACTCGTTGATTCCACGCTTAGAATAACAGAAGCGATTTTGAATTCCGAACTGCCCGTTATCACGTATGTAACGCCAAAGGGGGCGATAGCGGCATCTGCGGGTTCTTTTATCCTTGTCTCTGGCAATATCGCCGCAATGTCACCGGCAACGACAGTAGGAGCGGCAATGCCTGTCGAGATAGGTATGGAAGGTAGAAAGGCGGCAGATGAGAAGACAATAAAATTCTACGCTGGACATGTAGAGAGCATAGCAGCATCAAGAGGTAGAAACGCAACGCAGGCAAAGCGCTTTGTCACCGAAAATGATGTGTTAAATGAAAATACCGCTTTAGAAAGAGGGATAATTGACCTCATCGCCGAGGATGAAACCGAGCTTTTAAACAAAGTTGATGGAATGACCGTTAAAATAGGGACTGAGAACAGGACTTTAGCGACGAAAAACGCTTCGCTATACATAAAGGGAAAAAGTGTGCGCTCTTATTTGTTAGAAACGCTTAGCAATCCTCAAATAGCTTTTATCCTCCTAATGGTAGGTATGTATGGACTGATTTTCGGGTTCATGTCGCCGGGGACATACGTGCCTGAGATGGTAGGTGCGATATGCCTGATTTTATCGCTGTACGGGATGGGGCTTTTCGAGGTGAATATGTTTGGTGTGCTTTTGATAATTATCGCAGTTATATTATTCATTGCCGAGGCGCTTACACCTACCTTCGGAATACTTACCACAGGGGGTGCGGTATGCTTGATAATAGGTGCTTTAATCTTACCAAAGGAGCCTTTTCTCTTTAATCCACAGTCGGAATGGTTTGAGGGATTCTTACTAACTATAATCGGGGTTGTGGTGGCAACCGCAGTTTTTTTCTTCTTTGCTATTGGAGCGGTGTTAAAGGCGAGAAAGAGAAGAGTGCAAGTAGGTGGTGAAGAGCTTATCGGGAAAGTAACAAGGGCTGAGACGGGAATAAACGAAGAGAAGGGGACGATAAAAATACGAGGTGAAATCTGGAATGCTCGAACGTTGGATGGAGAAACAATAAAAGAACGTGAAAAAGTGGAGATTGTGGACCGAGAGGGTTTAACGTTGATTGTTAAAAGGAAAGAACGGGAAGAATAGGCAAAAGAGGGGGGATTTATTTCACCGATTTAAGGCACTGTTGGCTGAACAAGGGTATACCAATAGTAGAGAACTACGATAGCGAAAGCGATAAAAGCTACTGCTTTTATCTGCAGATTCCACTCGCCATGTATGTCACATCCTGTCATTTAAGTTATTGCGATTGTTTTGTATACTTATATTTATATATA
>JAGGZZ010000201.1 GCA_021161765.1 Candidatus Methanophagales archaeon
CTGCTTCTCCAGCATCTTATCCTGCTTCTCCAGCATCTTATCCTGCTTCTCCAGCATATGGCCTGTATCCTCTTTCACACTCTTCAGCGTTTCATTCATCGAGCTCAAAAGGCCAATCATCACCTCGCCTTTCTTATCAAAACTCTGCATCAACGCCACCATCTCGCTCTTACCCGCACCTTCTTCTCCCGGAACATCCGCTCCACGCCGCTCAAAACCGCTGAATTCGCCTTTGTAGTCCTCGTATCCCGCGTTCACTTCTTCTACGCGCACAAATGAAGGCGAACTTTCCTTTATCGAATTAATTAACCCTGCTATCGCATCCTCTTCTCCCTCACAAACCACCTTTACGCTTCCATCTCCCTGGTTCTCCGCAAACCCCGTCACATCAAGCGACTCCGCGACATTTTTGATGAACGTCCGGAATCCCGCCATCTGTACTTCCCCTCTTATCCTTATGTCTGCCCTTTTCATCATAATTAGCTATCTTTTATTCCAAAATAGATATTACTACTATAATAAAAATGCTTCAGAAAACAAAAACCCCTCTCATCCCCTTATTGCTCCTGTCAACTCTTCTCTTCCTCTTATACCA
Source organism: Candidatus Methanophagales archaeon (assembly GCA_021161765.1). Lineage (GTDB taxonomy): Archaea > Halobacteriota > Syntropharchaeia > Alkanophagales > Methanospirareceae > QEXZ01. Next base: position 596 of record JAGGZZ010000201.1, read on the forward strand.
CCGCACGTTCATCTGGCTGGTAAACGAATGGCTTACGAATCCGTATTATTCTCATGGATTCCTAATCCCGCCTGTTTCCCTCTTTATCGCATGGCTGCGCAGAAAAGAAGCAGATGCGCGTGATAGAAAATTCAAAGGAGCGAGTGCGATACTCGGTTTTGGTTTGCTTATCCTTGTAATTGGATTCCTCTACGGCATGAATGTTGTCGTTGCCCTGTCGCTTATACCTGTAACTATCGGCTTACTGCTCCATTTATGCCCGAGCAAAAAGAAGACGATCGTTTTCCCTCTTTTGTTCCTCTTCTTTGCCGTTCCTATACCCATAGAAAGAGCAGGCTTCGCTCTCCAGACAATATCTGCCAGCGCATCGGCATCTCTGCTGAGTTCCCTCGGTCTGAACGTCAGCAGGCATGGCGTACAACTGTGCTTAGAAAACGGCTCGTTCTTCGTTGGAGAACCGTGCAGCGGTATGCAAACACTTGTTTCATTGCTCGCTCTCGCAGCTTTGCTCGCTTATTTTATGCATTGCTGTCTCATCAAGAAACTCTCGCTGTTCTTTTCCGCCATACCGCTCGCCGTCACCGCCAACACGTTTCGATTATGCACTATTATTATTGTTTTTGCTGCCTGCCTTTCCGGAAACACGAACACGGTACTGCTGTTTCATGCACTTTCAAGCATCCTCATGTTCGGGTTCGCACTGGTGCTCTTTATTTCGAGTGCAAAACTGCTAAAGTGCGAGGTGATGCTTCGATGACAACGTTCCTCGATGAGCACGCAACGGTCATTGGCATGCTTTCGCTCGCTTTTGTCTTTATCTTCCTGTTCTCTTCGCCTTCTATGATATTCGCTAAGCAAATTACCGTCGTTGGCTCTGACCTCCATTCATCAGCAGGCAGCCAGATTCATGTTAGGACACAAATGGATTTTGGCAATAAAGATAAAGTGCAGAATTTCCCGAAACGGATTACGAATTATTACGGCACGGATTGCGACTCTTCGGGTCTCACGGAGAGTTTAAAGGCTGATGTAGCCTTGATGCGGTCATATCGCAGTCCGGCTACCCAGACCCAGATATTCCTTCTGATCCTACAGAGCAAAAATCGCTCCAGCTTTCATCCCCCTACCGTTTGCTATCCTGCTTTAGGCTATGCAATTGTGCACGAATCGAATGAAGAAATCACCATTCAAAACGAAAGCTGGATGGAGAGCCCGTGGATTGGCGAGAAAAAGCACCGTGTTTCTTTTACACTCAAAAAACTCGTGGTGAGTAATGGGGAGGAGCAGCGCATAGTGCTTTATTTTTATGTGAAGCCACAGCAGCTATTGTCCGATGAAATAACGCTTATCCGGATTTCCGCCGTGTCGTATCCCGGCGGTCAAGAGCAAGTGCTGAACTCAATGAAGCTGTTCACTTCTGAGATATTCCCGCTGTTGTTTGAACATAGAGAAGAAGAGCAAATTAGCGCCGTGCTTCTTCTCCGGTCTGGCGGCATCTTCGGCTTGATTGCCATTATCCTTTTATTCTTCTTCCCTATCGCCCTTATCGTCTACCCGAAGCTGCGATAGCTGAACGGAAATCACGATAGCAATATCCCTGAATTTCACCGCAGAGCACACGGAGAACGCAGAGACACCAAAAAACATAAGCAACGATTGAACAGTCTTAAAACTCTGTGGTCTCTGCGCTCTCGGCGGTGATAAATCACTTGATTTTTAGACGGTGCCGGACAGACAGACGATAAGAATCAACAAACACGGTTAAACTAAAATAAATCGGTATAAATCAGTGTCTTAAATAGATGGAAGTTATACTTTATATTTATACAATAAAAAATATGGAAGAAGAAAAACTCACTGCAAAACTAAAAAGATTTGAAAGCGACACAAAATGGCTAATCGAACACTACGATGACCTGAAGATTGAATACCCCGAGGAATGGGTGGCATCATTCAACAATAAAGTTGTGGGACACGATAAGGACTTATCCAATTTAATGGAGAAGCTTCGTGCAAAATATCGAGAAGATGCAGGGCATATAGCAGTGGAGTTCGTTACACCAAGGAAAGTAGAGCTGATACTATGAGAATAGAAGGTTATTTCGGAAGATATGGTGCGCCTTACGGCTTAAGATAAATTATGATGATCTCCAAAAACTGGAGACGGGCATGATAGGAATCGGGGGCGTGGTTGATACTTATTCTATTAAAGGATTGGCATTGACGTTTGTAACAGATGAGGGATCACATGCAGAACAAATAAGCGAGATATTAGCCATCAAGCACAGTGTGAAAAATAAAGGGGAGGAAGAGAGGATGAAACTGATTCCGAGTTTGCTTGGACGTGATTTACTCGACAAATTCGCACTGATTATAGACAAACCGAGAAATACGGTTTTGATAACCGATGAGGAGATTAGAGTTCAACAGGCTTAATCGCACTCGCCGGATACGTCTTATTAACAAGAGAGGGAAAATAAAAATATGGAACCAAACTACCGGTATAGAGCGAAACTGGATAGAGTGGTGGATGGGGATACGATGGACGTGGTAATAGACCTCGGGTTTTACGTGGAGCTGCGAGAACGAGTGCGTTTGGCAGGAATAGACACACCTGAAATATATAGAGTTAAAAAGGATAGTGAAGAATACAAAAAGGGACAGGAAGTGAAAGAATACGTTGAGCGGAGATTAAACGAGAATGGAAACGAGATGGTCATTGAAACAAAGAAACGAGGAAAATGGAGAAGGTGGCTTGCAACGGTCTATCTAAAAGACTCATCGAAAACGCTGAATGATGAATTAGTCGAGAACGGTCTGGCAGAAAGAGTGAGGTAAGGAATCGAAATTGTGAAGTGCTTTGCGGCACAGTCGAATTTTCCAGTGAAATTGCCATATCTTTAAATTTCACCGCAGAGCACACGGAGAACGCAAAGGCATCAGAAAGCCCAAACAATTGTTGAACAGTCCTAAAACTCTGCGTACTCTGCGCTCTCCGCGGTACTAAATCGCTATATTTTCAGACCGGGCAAAAAACAAAAAAAATAAAAAAGAAAAAAAGGAAGATATTTGGAATTGTTTTAAAATTCGAAGCATGAGGAACGAACGAAAATTCACTCCGTAACTACTTCTGCAAATCCAACTCTCCTCGATACTTTCGTTATCTGTATCTTCACATTATCCCCTTTCTTCGTGTTGGGCACAAAGACCACAAATCCCTCTACTCGCGCTATTCCATCTCCTTCTCTTCCAACGTCCTCTATTTTCACATCATAAGTATCCCCAACGTTCAGGGGAGCACTTATGTCCCTTCTTTCTCTACTATATCCCATTTGCCTTACACAACCTCCTATTTATTTTGCTTTTAGTTTTGCTTTTTTTTGCGCCCTTACAGAGCAGGACGCTTGGGGCGACAGGGCAAATCCCTGCCTCTTATTCCGCAGCGCAAAGAGAAAAAAAATCACCTTTTTTCCCTCTTCTCGCTTCCCCGTAATCATTAATATTATCTGCTTATATATAAAGGGTACTGTTTAGCAGTTTAGCGGTTTGGCTAACGAGCTGAACCGCTAATAAACTAAACCTCTAATTCCGCGTTCTCTGCGGTGGATTGTTATTGTCCATCTGTGTCAATTAAGCCCTTTCTGGGCTTGCAGGGACGTGGGCAGAGCCCACGAGCGTTAATCTGTGTCTACAACTTATTTTCTGTTTTCTGTTTTATTGTCTAAAATCTGCGTACTCTGCGCTCTCCGCGGTGGATAAATTACTTTTAACTTGCTTTTTAGACTGCGCTCAGTTCCGCTATCCTTCTTTTCAACTCCTCTAAACTCCTCTTTATCCCCTCTTCCTTCGCTTCTATCAATTCCTCGTCCCTGTTCAAATCCCGTGTCCTCGTTTCTATCGTCTTCCGCACCTGTTCTTTCGCAGGTCCGCCGTACACATTCCTCTTTTCTATGTTTGAACAGACGTCCATTGCCTCTTTTACGTTCTCCTCGGTCAGTCCCAGCTCACTGAGTTTTTTACCGGTGACGTCCACCGCGAGCGCATCTATTCTACGCAGTATGTCCCCCCCCGGTTCCAATTCATGGATTTCTTTTTGCGTTAAAACGAGAGCCAGTGACGATACAATCTTATGCGCGGTTCTAAATGAAATCCCTGTCGTTCGGACAATGGTATCCGCCAACTCAGTTGCGGTGGTGAACCCAACCAGCGTTTGCTTCTTCATTTCTTCCTTCTTCGCCTCCAGTCCCGCTACGATATGGTTCATCACGGATACCGAAGCTGCAGTGGTTTCGGTTGCTTTCAATAGGTGTGTCGTAACCTCCTGCAAATCACGGTTGTATGCGTAGGGTAATGCTTTGCATATCGCGAGTGCGCTCATTAAACATCCGTAAACGGTGCCTGTTCTCGACCTGACGAGTTCAGCGAAGTCGGGGTTTCGTTTCTGCGGCATTATGGAACTCCCAGTTATGTAGTCTTCGGGAACACGCACAAAATCGAATTCCGCGGTGCTCCACAGTATTATCTCTTCGGCAAGTCTGCTCAGGTTAGTCATCAGATTGGCAAAGCACGCAATCGCTTCGATAACGAAATCCCGTGTGGATACGGCATCCATGGAATTTGGCATCACGGAATCAAACCCTAATAGTTTCGCAGTGCTCGCACGGTCTAACGGGAAGCCCGTGGAAGCGAAAGCAGCAGCACCTAACGGGCTTACGTTTGTGCGCTCGTAAACCGTCACGAGCCGCGTAAAGTCGCGTGCGAACGCATCGGAATATGCCAACAGATGATGTGCGAGTGTAGTTGGTTGTGCATGTTGCAAATGCGTGTAACCCGGCATCACGGTATCCACATGCTCCGCAGATTTCGCTATTACCGCGCTTCTTAACTCGTTCACGCCTTTCATAAGCTCTATCAGGTCACCTCGCAGCGCAATCCGTATGCACGTGGCTACTTCGTCATTCCTCGAGCGCCCGGTATGCATCCTGCCGCCGGTGCCCTCGCCCAGTTCGCGTATCAGTACCGATTCAATCGCCGTATGCACGTCGTCGTATGCGTATGCGAGCAGTTCGTGCTCGATGAATTCCGCCGCACCACGCTGCTCTATTGCGATTAAACCGTTCAGAATGTCCCGCGACTGTTCACGGCTTATTATGTCCCGCTCTTCTAACATCACCACATGCGCCTTGTCCACGAGCACGTCCGCATGAAATAACCATCTGTCCGAGTCAAGCGACAGGATATAATCCAAATTCTGCGGCGTAAATTTGTTTTGTGTTTTCATTTCTTTTTCTTTCACCACAAACCTTACTTTGAAAAAGAAAGTTAATCATAAAAATTTCTTCTCTTCTTTTTGCCTGAAACATTATAAATATCTCCCACACAATACGCAATAAACCTTTCAGACGGATATTCGTGAATAGTCGTAGCAATAATCTCACCTGCTCCATATTTCGACACAACCAGAATCGCTTTCGTTTTCTCCGCTTTATCTCCTTTTATTTTTAATATTACTTCTCCCTCTGTCCCAGCCTCATCGAAGTAGCCATCGCATAAGCATTCTCCTTTTTCCACTATTGCTGCTGCTTTATGCTCCTTCACCACCTCTGTTCTTACCCGCCTCTTCTCCATCACGTATTTGATTTTTACAGGGAGCCAATTGTATGCATCCTTGTTTGAAAGCGCACCTGATACCAAAAGAACACCTCCCTCCTTTACAAAATCCTTTATACGCACGCTATTTGCTCTGAGTCCCTTTAGCATTCCCGAATATCGTTCGTTCCCAAATCCCGCGGGCACTATCACTAACTTATAGCCAGTAAAGGAAAAGAACGGAGCAAACAGCAGATTCAGTGTTATTAGCTCACAATCAAACCCCTTATCAGTGAGGTGCTGCATAAAAGGCGTATCTTTATCCCATAACAACGCTATTTCTCTTTCCTTCACTTTTTCTTTGTATATAAAATATAATTTCCCGCTATTTAAGACACAGATTTACACGGATTTACGCGGACTTATTTAAGTTTGACATTGTTGATTTTTACCATCTGTGTTAATCTGCGTTAATCTGTGTCTATATTTTATTTTGTTTTATTCTTTAACACCACTATGTCGGGTC
>JAGGZZ010000089.1 GCA_021161765.1 Candidatus Methanophagales archaeon
GAATTGGATTACAGCAATGCAGATGCAGCACTGCTCGCATTTATCGCGGCAGGTGAGTTTTTCAAACGTAAAAAGGACGATGATTTTGCGAGTACAATTTTAGAAAGGGCGGAGTTCACCATCTCTCGATTCAAAATGAACGATTTGGAAAAAATAAATAGTGCACCGGTGCTGAATGAAAACGGACTGATTTCTGCCGTTCCCTGGCATTCATGGACCGATACAAAGCGACACGTGGAAACAAAAGGTAAAAGAGTGAAAGTTTCAGTAAGAATACCAGATTCATGGTGTGCAGAAATAAAAGACGAAAACGAACTGAACAAGCCGAAGTATTTCTTGCCTGAGATAAATGCGGAATGGATAAAAATGCTAAGGTCATGTGTAAACATGTGCTTGGCCAACTCTAACCCTGAGAACGAGAACAAAAAGGAGAATTTTTCCTCTTTATTAGAAAATCCAATTATAAACGTCAAAAAAGTACTCTGGGATGCTGAAGAGAATATTTTGTACAATATTGTAACGATGGAAGGGAAAAAAGATAAGACATCAGGGTCTCCCACCGTGGTCGCGTTCTCTTTACTGCTGGATGAGAATATCTTTTCTCAAAGCGAGATTAAAGAATTCGTCAAAGGCGTGAAGGAGAATCTGCTCGTAGAAAGGCATGGTCTTCCTTTTGGGATATTGGTGAAGAAGTCTCCTAAAAGGACTTACTACGGTGATGAGGAGTACCATGAGGCGGTGGTGTGGCCACGAGATACGCCTTACCTGATAAGAATTCTGCGAGCAGCGGGGGAAGTTGAAAAAGAAACTGTGGAAGGAATACTGAGGAGCAATTTAGAACATCAAATGAATGAAGGTTTCGTGTTTTACAACAGCGAGTTGTTCAGCCCGGACAATGGAGAAATGGTGCCGGTTAAGAACCCGGTTCAGTTCTGGTCGCAGTGGGTGGACCCATACCTTTTTCTCGAAAATCCCAAATCCTAAGCACCAAATTAAGCCCTTTCAGGGCTTGCGGGGATGTGGGCAGAGCCCACGAAAACAAATCCTAAACCCTGTCATTTTGTTTTAGACTTATCTCGCCTTAAAATAAGTTACGTTTACGTTTACTACTTCGTCTGTATAGATTTTTTGATCTTTTCGATACATGCTTGTATCATTTCTCCACTTGTCCATTCCAAATGCGTTTTCAAAAGTTCCAGGTCGAAGATCCGTTCCCAATTCCCTATGATTTCTCTGCACGTGCCCAGGTTTATTTTGTTTGTATTGTCCACAGCCGCATCCTATCCCCAAAAAGGATTAAAATTTATTTACGGTTTGATGTTTCAATCCTTGTTTGGTGTCCACCAGTAAAAATGTCATCAATTTGTTTCTGGCACAATTGAGATCTTTTTACCCTTTATTTTTCCATAAACCGTCTCATTAACCGGGATTTGCACCTCTTCTCCCGATATCAGCAGCTTTGCATCCACCTCTTCCACTAATTCAACCTCTAAATCACCTCCCTCAACCTCCACCCACTCACCCTCCGGTAACTTCTCAAAATCCTCCATTGATTTTATTCTCACTTTCTTCATCACTTACTATTTCACTTTCTTTTTATATAATTCTTTTTCTGTTTTTGTTGCGTCCCTCGCTGTTACCAATTTAAACTTGTCTTTTTCCCTTTCCAAAAACAAGGCTAAAAATCGTCCGTTCCTCGTTTTCCCTATCAATTCATACCTCTTGCCTTCCTTTTTCACGAAATAATCCCGCTCAAAAATTGTTAAAACCTCTTCGGCTCTGACATTATGACTTGCTATGTGTTTTTTAGCCCTCCCTGTTATCTCTATTCTCATTCCCCTTTTCATCAAAGCTAAAGCTATCTTGCCTTAAAATAAGTTACGTTTTCTTTAAAGGATTATTCTCCAGCATTATATGCGGTATCATAATGATTACAAATTAATCTTCTGCCCTTTAATTGAAGAATTAAATTCGTGGATTCAACAGGAATGGTCAGGAACACAAATATTGTGGTTAAAATAAATATCATATAAGCACCTCCTTTTCTTTCAATAAATTTTTCCAATTCCTGATTCTGAGTAAAACAAAGCCCAAAAAGCACAACGTAAGAGTAAACACCCGATAGTTTTGGAGAAATGTCATAAAGCAAATTGATACACTAGCGAAATATATGACCAATCGAATATCGGTTTCTATCATGATTTTTTTCATAGTTCGTGTACCAAAAATTATTCCCCAAATACTGGTAAAGCCGAAGAAGATGGTTGTGAATACCAAGAACAGTAAAAATTGCTCCTCCGATACAATAGCTATGAAGTACCAGCTCACCAGCACCACAACATCTAAGATAAAGCAAAGCAGGTAATTCTTAATTGTCCTCGTGATTCGGCTAAGTGCCACATGGTAAAGTATCCAATCATCAAGAATAATGAGAAGAGCGAAAAAGAACATGAACAACTTTGTAGTTACTTCCGGTTTTAATATCTGTTCAAATGAAATTGCAATAACAGTGCCATAGAGTATATCCGTGAATTCGATTTTGAATCCGTTTCTGCTTTTCATCTTCTCTTTTCATCATGACTTTGATTTAAGTTGATTAAAGCGTCATCAAAATAATAGAAAGACTGAGGGGGGATAAAATTCGGAAAAATTACTTTAGGATCAATAGGAACTTCAAAAAACTTCGTATACTCAAGCTCAAGAGCGAAACCCGTTTTTGTTCCATAAAAATAATCAAAAAATTCTTGTTCGGTTAGTCCGGAAAGCTCATTGAGATTTTTCCACAGATTCTCGGGTGTGTCCTTTATTATTTTCCCTATTACAAATGTGCCAACAATTTTTTTTGTTGGAGATGTGGCATATATCCATACTTCATCCACGTTCTTCTTAAATATAAACTTTCTAAACTCGTATCTTTTGTTTCCCTTGATTATTTCTTCAACATACTTGGGTCTAATTGATAGTAAAACGTTCATCTATACCCCCGCCTTGTTTTATCAGCAAATACTTTTCGTGAGAAATTCTAACGATTGATTGTGGTGCCCCGGTAAGTATGTCATTCGTTCTCAAAAAATCAAGTGCGAGCGGATTTCTAAGATGGAAATGCTGTTTGAACAGAATTACTTTTGTAGGGTTCTTTGCTATCTCTTCGATTTCTTTTTTGTTATAAACGCTCCTTTTACCGACATAACGAATGATTTCATCGGGACTCTTGATGTTATGATATACTTTCTCTATAACTCCCAAGGAGGTTATCCTTCTTTCATCAACTGAACGATAGAATAGCAGAATATCCCCTTCTGACATTTTTCTGATTCGCGAATGAGAGAGATAGGCTTTTTTGATCGTATTGCCTTCGATTATAAGTTCCCCGCCAAACTCGAATAAGGTGGGCTGTCTGGGTTGATAATCTGTAAACAATTTATTGTGATACTCTGGACGTATAGGTATAATGAATTTTTTAATTCTCTTCCCATCGTAAAAGCTCGGATAAAACTTTCTGGAAATCTCAATCGGGTCTTTGGTCTTTTCGTC
>JAGGZZ010000116.1 GCA_021161765.1 Candidatus Methanophagales archaeon
ATTCTATGGTTGCTTATTTAAATGTTAACATAAGTTCAACTTTTATAGCAAATTAATGAAATATTTTTAATATAATATTAAAATAAATTGATGAATAATTGGAAATATAACAAAAAAATCAAATAAAATATTGCTTACTTTTACTTCCTCTTTTTCCATGCCAGTATAACGAGGGGAACAACGAAGGCGAGCAGGACTAACAGCAGTTGAAGGAGTTCAATTACGCTTGAACGTTGAATCTCTCTTTTGACGATTCGCACTGGAGCGGTGGGCGGTGTGGGTAAGTGGAGATACACCGTTTCTGTTTTATTCCCCGCTTGCACGATAAATTTCCCCGTTGGAAGGGAAGCGGTTTCGTATGTGTAGCTGAAATCTCCCGCATTATCCGTTTTCTCATATCCCTCTGCCGTAATAGTAAGCCTTACCGACTCTTCAGATGACTGCCCATGAATCAGCACATCGTAAATAACGGCAGGAATATCCGCTTCTGATACTTCTGCCACTCCACCCACGCCATTCGCTTCTGAACCGTGCGTAACCCAATGAGGATATCTTTCGGCATAATCCTTAATACTTACTTTTAAGTCCTCGCAACCTTCTGCCGTCACCGTAAATCGGTTTTCCGCCTCTGGAATATTTATCTTTGGAACGAAAAAAGTGTATTTCTTATCTTCTACTTGCACAACTTTCTCAAATGATATTCTTATCGTTACGTCCTCATCCGGTTGTGCCTGTCCATGTATTGTAACGGTTTCGCCCTTTACCGGATTCACCGGATTCACCGCAAAATTGACGGCTTCTGCCTCCGCTACTGCGATCAAAATTAAAAGAACAAATAGAATCTTTTTCATTATATCTAAAGGTTAATTTTTCCTTGGTAAAGTTTTCTTTTTTAAAGAAAGGTTTATTTCAAACCATCCATCAGCGATTTCCCGCGTTTAGAGATGCGGTAGCGTGCTTCACCCTCATACTCTACTTTATCCACGAGCCCTATTCCGAGTAGACTTTCTAACTTATTCTTATTGCTCATCGTGTAAAGTGCCTCGAGGACACCGTTCAAGTCTATACCAGTACGTCCGGAAATATCTACTGAACGTGATGCATTCGGAAAAGTTGTATATAGATACATTAAAATTTCCGTTCCCACAGGTTTTCCTATTAGCGAATTGAGAGTTTGTCTCGATTTACGTCTTGGCAATGTCACTAAAATAATTATTAGCGCGATAATTATTGCGAATAATATCCACCACATGTGTGGGTAAAGTATTGGTGGTAGTTGCAGAATAAAAGGCATTATTGCTCTTTTACGCTCAGAAGGAGTGAGGATAAACATATATTCCTCAGTTTGGGCAGAGTTCCCGCTGGGGTCCGTGCTATTTACGACAAAGTAGTACGTAGTGTTTTCAAAGATATTTTTTAGCCGAATTTGTTTAAGAGAGATGATGTGGAAAAGAACATACTGGGGGGCGTACTCTTCGATTGTATATTGTCCGGATTTTATGCCGCATTTCACCTGCGAATCGCTCTTTTCGTTTGTGTCCCACGAGATAATTACTGAATCCTCAATGGTTACGGTGATGTTACTTATTATTGGAGGCGTTGTATCTCTCGGTACGGGGGGTAAAACCTCTAATTCTGGAGTGGGGGTAGGACGAGCACCACGGGGTCTAACTATAAGAGGCGGAGGGGCAGCTACTGGTGGTCGAGCAACGAGGGCGAAAACGCAGAAATGATCGAATGTCGCAAGGAATGTCACATTAGTATCTGTTTCAGCCACTTTTGTAATATCTTCTGATTCGACTTCTCCAGTTGTAACGTTAATCTTGAAGATTCTCAGATTGTTTACATTTTCCTGTGTGACATCTTTAAACCATTCTTTGCCTATTGTAATCTCTATTGGTACTTCTTTTACATCTTCTTTCGTTAGATTCTTTGCATACAATTTGGATTGAATGACCACGGGGGTCATACTTTTAGCATCTGATGCGCTTATATCCTCTAAACTAAAAACGGCTTCTAATGCGTCAGCAATTGTATATTTCAGCTTGGGATCTATAAAATCTGTGTCATCAGACTGTGTCGTCTCAAGCCTAACGTTCCTTAACAACTTATCAAACACAACATCAATACAGGATTTGATTGTTCCAACACATGCATCCGAGGAGGTGTATGTTTGGTTTAGACCTATTTCTGTTACATTATCTTTTTCAACAACGTCAGTTCTAACGAGAGCAACAAGGACGGTATCATTTACAAGCACGTCTTTTAGGTCAACCCTTCCTTTTACGACTGCCGTTCCCGGAGAAGTAGAAGAAGTGAGGGTGGTGGTTGCGATGCCTTCATCCGAGGTGGTCTTGGGTGAGCCTATCGTTCCAAGACTTGTATTAAATATAACTTTGATTCCGCTTATCCCTCTACCGAACTCATCAGTAACGAGAGCGGTTATTGTTGAGGTGTCAACCCCATTTGCTTCTATAACTTCGGGATATGCGGTTAGAGTCAAACCGAGTGCCGGCTTCTCTAAAGTTTTTATTTTCACCGGCTTTTGAGCGAGTGCGGAAGCAAAAGTCTTTCGTGATGGACTCGTTCTGCTACATGCCATCGCATATAAATAATAATCACCGTCTGGCATGCTCATAACAGGCAAAGAGAAATTGTATGTAGTTCCACTCGCACCTTTTTCAACTGATGCGGTTTGGAAAGTCAGGATCCAATCGTATATAATAGAGAGGGTCAGGTTTTCCAGTCCGGGACCACCAAAAATATTGATTGATTTAGTCAGCGGGGCATCGCTCAACTTCAAATTTAGTTCGGATTTCGTTTCATCGCAGTCCCATCTCAGGTCAAATCTTCCGTCCTTTCTTATGAGCGTTACGGCATAGTTGTATGTGGTGTCGGCACCTGCGCCAATTATGTTGAAATTTCCACTTGCAAAACTATAATCAGATACGGACGTTCTTGTAATAGCGCTGGCTTCGAGTTCGAGGTCCGATTTGTGTTTGAAAACCTCAAATGCAGTTGTGGAAATAAAGGTTATATTTTGAGCTGAAGATGCGTTCAGGGTTGTGGCAACAACATAATCTCCTGGATTTAAAGTGCCAAATGATACTGTGCAGTCTCCTGCACTATCCAGCGTGATTTTACGTTTATCACTCGATTTATCGAGCAAATCTCGGAGAGACTTTATATCGCCATCAAACGTCGAGTTCCACACAGAATTTACCTCGCTCGGAGATGCTTTTATCAGGTAAATGTGAGCTTTTTCGCCGGCAATACCTCTTTCACCAAGCACCTTCACCGTCACAGCGTCACCGTTATAATACACGGAATGCTTTGAGAAAGGATAATGCACACTATAATCCTCAGATTCTTCTACATAGGGGATAATTTTTATTTTCCTATCTCCTTTCGTGTAGTTCGTGCTCTTTATGTTATATACGAGGTTTATAGCTGGCAAGCTCATCTCCTCTCCACCTACCATCTGTATCCAGTTTCCATCACCCGGGTTCAGCACCGTGAGGCTCTCGCATGCCGCAGAGGTTATATTGCTGACTTCGAGCTTGACGAGTGGCGATGCTGAAGTACTCGAAATCAAGCACATGCATGACACGGTCAGGAGTATCAACGTCAATACAAGTGCTGAGAACACTATCCTGCTCCTTCCCGCCGTGACCTTGAGTTCCATCTTATTATTTACCTCCATCACTCACTATATCACTCATTCTGAGTTTAAAGACTCGTGCATAGACTAAAACAAGCACGATAGCGACCAGAAAGAAAGCGACACTGGAAAAGTTATGAAAAAAACCAACCGCTGCTTCTATTCCATACCAACCACCGATGAGCAGCGTAACAAAAAGCCTGAAGATGTTCGATGCCAGTGCGAGCGGAAAGACCAATGCAAGAAGGAAAACCCGGGCAAGCAGGCTTCCATGAAGCAGGTATGCAAGGATAGCAGTGAGCGATAAAAGCGGCATAATTCTGTTCAAACCGCTGCACGCCGGTGCTATCCAGTACGTGTTTCCAGTTAGGGTCACGCTGTTCCCAGCCATTGAAACGGGCATGCGGAGAAATCCGAAAATCGCGGATACCGCAGAAGCTGAGAGACTCTGAAGAGGTGTTTCCAAGGATTCGAAAAAGGGGAATGGTATGGCAGTGACAAGGAGGAAGATGGGAAAGAGGAGCGGTTTTGCTCCTTTTCCTAACAGAACTAATGAAAATCCTGCCAGGACGGGCAAGAGCGAGAAGGCAAGCAGCACGGGTTGATGCAAGAGAATACCGAGGAGATAAAGAAAAAGTCCGAAGCCGAGCGGTAGAACATGCCAATCTTCCGGTTCTGCACGATAAATTTCGTTTCGCTTGAGCAAAATTAATCCCACGCTTACGGGTAATAAAAGCAATCCGTGGCTGTAATATGGGTTGTTAAGCCATGCACGAAAAAGCCATAGCACGACTTCGTGATAAAGACCGGCTACGAGCAGTGCGGAACAGACCAGGACGATGGATTCTTTTTTTGGCATGTTTAGGTGTTACATAAGCGAGTTTAGAGGTTTAGCTCGTTAGAGGCTCAGTCCCTTTGACCAAACCGCTAAACCGCTATCTATGATACTCCTCCCTTCTCCTCCCATAAACAAAGTACACCGCGACCAGCACCAGCCCGCTCGCGAACAGAATAAGCGCAGAGACATCCTGCACAGGTGGCGCAGGCTCTCCTGCATTCCTGGCACTCCAGTCCTCTACCGCTCGGTCGTTCCTCTTCTCCGGATACAGGTAGACGGTATCATAGCCGGTGGAGCTTTCGTAGCTGTTTTTAGTCCACAAACCCGCTTTAACGGCATCATCAGCATCACTATCACACTGACCAGGGCATGAACTCCCCCAGACAACGAAGTCCACCAGATTTGTGTAACTCGCGCTCACGGGACTGCCGTCGTTCTCCGGGTCTAAATCGTAAACAACTGCGAGATGTGTCCAGGCGTCAGTTGAGATTGCGCTATTTGCATCAACGTAGTTATACCCGCTACCAGCGGAGTGGATAAAGAACCTGGGTCTTCCCGTTATCACTTCTGAGATGGTTTGTAGCCCGTAGTTTATGTTTTCTGACTGTGCATTCCCTTTAGTGACCATGGCTTTATAACTTGATAAGCTGGAAGGCTTAAGCCAGAGTTCGATGGTGAGTGCACCTGTTATATCCAGGCTCTCGGAATCAGAAACTTCCACATAATCGTCCATGCTGTCGAAATCAAGTGCGTAGCCGAACTTGCCGCTGGGAGTCCAGGTAGGGTCATTGACCAGCGTTCCGTCATTGCTCCGACCACTGGTATCGTCTGCCTGCTGGTCTCCATGATCGTTGAACCGCCAATAACCGCGAGTTGCTCCGGTAGAGCCCTGTCCCACGTATGCCTGACCAACGTCAGCAAGCAGCATAACCAACATTGTGCACACGAGTAACAAGACCAAAAATTTGTTTACCTTTTTCTTATTCATCTTCTCAAACGCCTCCCCAACACAGCATAGCCCATGATTACGAGCAATCCCGCACTAAACAGTATTAGCGCAGGCAAGTCAGGCACAGGTGGTACGGAACCTGCATCCTGC
>JAGGZZ010000159.1 GCA_021161765.1 Candidatus Methanophagales archaeon
AGAAAGAATCCGTGTAAATCCGCGTCTCAAACAGAAGGAGATTATAATTTATATACAATTAAAAAATCTAAACAAAAAAATGGTCGAGATAAAACCGTTCAAGGCGACGATACTGAACCCGAAACTGGAAAATCGAGAGGAACTGGTTTGTCCTGTTTACGATACAATTGATGCACACCTTTACGAGGAATATTCAGCCCGGAAAAACAATGTGATTCACTTTACTACAAGGAAAGAGGGCGAAGGGGTAGAAGAATTCGTGGATTATGCAAAGAAATGTACAGAACGTTTGGCGGGCGATGGAATCCTGGTTGAACGTGAGAAACCGTCTTTATACATCTATGGAATCCGCTACAAACTGCCGAAAGCCGTTATGGAACAAATCCCGAAGGAAGAGAGAAGAGCGACATATTTCGCTTTTGGATTGGTGGCGCTGGTAAAAGCGGAAAAACTCAATTCGCAGAACATATCAGGGCACGAAAAGACGTTTGAGACGAATACCTCGGAGCGATACAGGCTTATGAAAGAATGCCGGATGAATTTCTCACCCATTGCTGCGGGATACAACATGCCCGGACATGACATAAACCGCATTTTTGAAGATTATTTGGGCTTCCGCAGACCTGATCTGAACATAAATGAACAAAGAAAGCCAATTATGGATGTCGTATTAAATGGCGCTCGCCACCTGCTCTGGGAAGTTTCAGATGAAGTGATTATAGAGCGTATTCAAGCGCTGATGCACGACAAAAAAATACTCATCCTCGATGGACATCACCGCTACTCGGCTTCTTATCAGTTGAGTAGAGATAAAGTCAGCGGGGCAGCGTATACGCTGATGGTGCTTTTAGAAGCAGGGGACAGAGCGGTTCTATTGCTGCCCTGGCACAGATGTGTGAAAAGATGCCGCATGGAAGATTTATGGACGAGAATAGAAGAGAACTTTGTTGTAGAACGTTGTAACAGTAGTAAGTATAGGGATGGGATGGAGACTATCTATGCAAAGCTCAATGAATGTAACGATGATTTTGACGCCCGATTGGTCATGTATGACGGTGCGAAATTCTATTTGCTGAGAGCAGATAGGGATAGAATAAGGAAATTGGCAGAGGAGCGAGGCGGCGAACGAGTTGGACTGGATGTAATAAGCCTGCATGAGTGGCTTATCGAGCCAACGCTTAAGCCCGAAGATATCGTTTTCATCTCCAATCCGGGCGATGCGATTGAAAAAGTGGATACGGGAACGTGCAAGATTGCGTTTTTCCTCAAACTGCCGCGATTAGCAGACGTGGAATACAAGATACGGATAGAGAAGAAGGAATTTCCACAGAAATCCACACTGTTCCTGCCAAAAGTTGCGGAGGGTGTGGTGATGCGGAAGTTCGTTTAGCTCTTTTTATCTTAGCTATACAACTACTATACAAAAATGACCTGGGCGGTATGGGTAACAGGCTTACCGGGCAGTGGTAAGAGCGTAATAGCAGAGAAAGTGCGAGGCATCCTTGCTGAGCGCGGTATAAACGTGAAGGTGCTTGAACTTGACGAGATACGAAAATTTATCACGCCAAAACCTTCTTATTCGGAACAGGAGCGGGACATTGTGTATAGCTCACTGGTTTACATGGCAAAACTCCTGGTGGAGAGTGGCAAACCCGTTATCATTGATGCTACGGCAAACAGGAGGAAATACCGGGAAAAAGCGAGGGAGAACATAGAAAATTTCGCCGAGGTGTATGTGAAGTGCTCTTTAGACACGTGCATGGAACGAGAAGGGCGGAGGAAAGCGAAGTATGCTCCTTCGGGTATTTATGGAAAGGCAAAGGAAGAAGGAGCAACGGTGCCGGGCGTGAACGTGCCGTATGAAGAGCCAGTGAGTCCAGAGGTTGTGGTGGATAGCGAGAAGATGAGTGTGGGAGCGTGTGCGGAGAAAGTAGTGGGGCTTATAAAACACTTTTTCTTTTTAGAAAAAAGAAAACCTGTGCTAAAAGAAAAACTAAAATAAAAGCTCTCATTTTAAAAGAAATGTTTGTTGCAGAAATCCTTCACCGGGCATTCCTCGCATCTCTTTCGCTTACAGTATTTTATGCCGACTTTAACGAGTGCAGTCTCAACGCGTGAAAGCTTTTCACCCTCGAATTCTTGCAGATTTATGTCCAGATTCTCTGCTACGCTTTCGGCTTTGCTCGATACTTCCGGGCTTATTTGCCATACACCCCGCAATTCACGCAGGAAGATTTGTGTCGTTACAGCACCAATGCCTTTAAATTCCTGCAACCTTCTCTCCAAATCCTTTGTATCCGAAGATTGATTGTAAAGGTTCTCCAAAGAGCCATATTTCTCTTTTAGCGTCCCGGCAATATCAAGCAGCTTTGTCGCCGTGGAAAAGTCGTATCGCACGTATCCACCCTCGTCCAAAATCCTGACCAGTTCGTCCCAGCCAGCAGCGATGATTTTCTCCACGCTGTCAATTCCATACCACTCAAATGATTCATAGGTATTGGCAGCGATTTTCTCGCTTATTCTCGCACCAAACAGAATAGAAGCTAAAAACCACTTGAACCTGCCTGACGGGTTCTTCAGGTCTATCCCAAGGTCTTCAGCATATAAATGGAAGTTAGCGAGAAGCACTTCGATTTTGTCCATACCCTGATTATTCATATCTCTTCATACTCATAAGAAAAATCACGTGATAACAAATGGAAAAGTGCTGCTATTGCAAAGACAAATAAAAACGTGAAAATTGCTCTTTTCATATCCTTAAATTTCACCGCAGAGCACACGGAGAACGCAAAGGCACCAGAAAGAACAAACAATGGCTGGAACAGTCTTAAAACTCTGTGTACTCTGTGCTCTCCGCGGTGATAAATTACTGGATTTTTAGATAGTGCCATAATTACTTTTATAATCATGCTATAAAAAAGAAAAAATTCAACAGGATATTGAGTAATTATGGGGACTGCTATGCTGAAGACAAAGAAGATTTTTGAGGATCGATTTGAAGATGTTCTCACGACAGCAAAAGAAAGCGAGCTGCGATGCTTAAACGGTAAGCGGTGGGGAGGGAATGCGGTATTGATCGTTGTGGATGCGGCACTGGATTCGATTGGGTTAAAATACTTCCAAATCGTGGTGCCGCGGGTTAAGCGTTTTTACCACGATTTTGTAGAAACAGGGGAGATAAGTTCGTTTAATGCGTTTTCAACGCTTTCCGCGGAAGATGCGAGATTGAGACGGATAATGAACAACAGACGTGTTTGGCACGCTGCGATAGGCATAAGTCGTGTTTTAAATAACCTAAAAGAAACCAGGGATTTTGGTACGGATTTCGATGCGTTGCGGTATTGGGCTGAGCACGCAAACCATGAGGAATGGGAGAAGGATGAAATAGGAAAGGTTCACGGTGTCGGACTGATTACATTCCAGTATTTGCGAATGCAAGCAGGTGTGGACACGAGCATGCCGGATAAGATAATAAAACGCGTGGTGGAACGCGAACTTGGGGTTCATGCGAATGATGATTTGCGGTTTATCGAGGAAATGGAGCGGTTATCGAAGGAGATAGGATATTCGCAGATATTGATCTGCTGGGCGATATGGCTGAGAGAATCGGATACCGATAAGGGTAAGGGGGAATGGGAAGGATTGTGACGTATCTGCTCAAAATTAGTCTTTTCTATCCCTATTTTATATTTTGCATCTCTCAGAAACTTAGATATATGACCTGTAAGCTGCTCTCTCTTTCTCGTATATTCTCCTCAGTGCATCTGCCATGTCGGCATAGCAATAATAGCGGGAATTAGACGCTTTGTGCTCATACTCAGAAATAATATTCTGCAATATCAGCGAGGTAAGCAAAGTTATGCGCTGTGATACCCAATTTTGCTAACAGAGAAGGATAATAATCGAAATTAATGTGCGAGTTTGGCGTTGAGAACCTCATTTCTCGTTCTGTTGGAAATATAAGCGCCGGGTTTTTGAATTGATACCAAATAGAAGCATCGTATTCAATCTTGAAACTTTTGAACACCTCGTTTTCATAGTATTTCTGCATCTGTTCAAGTGCTTCATGCCACTCGGTCTTTATCTTTTCTATTTGGCGGGAAGAATATTTTTCCATGCTAATAATAAGCTGACATTATTAGCTATTCAATTGACATAAACTCTCCAGTGTCTATATCTAAACAGGCTTTTGGCAATAGTTTGGTTCCGCACTTGCTACAATATTCGTCACTGAACCTTCCAAGCTCTCCGCATTTCGGACATATAGGCTGGACTGTAATAGAAACGGTATCTGCTTGGTCTTCACTCCATTCTTTCCAAATTTCTTTTGCGGCATTTGCCATCTCTATTGCCTCTTCTTTATCCCAGGTTTTATATACCCAGCCGGTATCACCAAAGAAAAAGCCTGCGCGCTCAAGTTCTGCGTCTATATGCTTCAGTTTTCTTCTTGCATCTTCCTCAACCTCAAAGTCTTCGGTATCAAAGAAGTCAGAGATGCCAAAAGGTGCATTTACCCAGTATCTTCTTTCGGTTTTCATTCTACTTTTCGTCCCAACGCTTCTTCAATCTCTATTTTGAGCCCAACAAAGTCTAACAAACTAATATCGCTTTCAATTTCTACCAGTATGTCTATGTCGCTATCCTTTCTCATTTCTCCTCTTACCAACGAGCCAAATAAAGCCCCTTTTTTAACGCCGTATCTCTTCGTTATCGGGCGTATTTTCTCCTTAATTTCATTAAATTTTGCTTTGCTCATTCTATCACCTTTACCCACTCCTTTTACTCGAGCTCTCTACTATTA
>JAGGZZ010000025.1 GCA_021161765.1 Candidatus Methanophagales archaeon
AAAATATCAACTGGTGCGTCTACCGTTCCGCCACTTCCCTCATTTCTTTGCAGATATCGGCTCCTGGCTCCAATAGCGATTTTCACACTATTTCATTTGCCTCGTACAAGTAATTACCGACTCCCATGCCCCAGTCCCATAGGACATCTGCAATTAGTTTCAACCGCCCAGCCGGTTCCCGGAATCCCATTGCCATCATTCTTTGGTTGAAGTGGCGTGAAGAATTATCAGGGCAGTTACCTCTTGTTTTATTTGCCTTGTTTGATTAAGATACAGATTCAAGTGTTTGAATATATCGAATGATCGCTTCAGAAAATCCATCAATATGCAACCATTTCCCATAGCCAACTCCGTTTTTGTAAGAAGCTACATTAATCATATAACCCTTTTCTTTAGGGTTAGGAACTGTATCATGAGATTGCTCATCTGTAAAAACAATTAGTCTATCATGGGGAATAGTAAAAATATGTTTAACAGCAGCACCTAAGTATGTTCCTCTATGCGGTTGACTACCGACAATAGCGTCTCTTAAAGCAAATCCATGGCGTGCTGGTATTTGAATATTTTCTTCTGAAAATGTAAAGATTTCAATGTCTTCACAAATTTCGCGAGCAAGAATAGCTAAGCCACAAGCTGCGTCGATCCTATTCATATCTGAATTATTAGACATATTCCAAACCATAGAACCAGAAACGTCTATTAAAAGAATTGTTTTCCCTTCAATTTTGGGGTAATCTTTTAGTGACCGAAGCATTGCTTGTTCGATTTTCCACTCCCACTGAGGCGCATACTTAGCTGCTGCGATGAAGCGGTAAGGTAAAATACGATTTGTTTCCATCTTATCAAACGCTTCAAAAAGTATTTTTTCATTAACACCAACCTCTTTCATATTTCGAAGGTTTCGCAACAACGCTAAGCCACCGAGTTTATTTTCCGAAAGAAGACGCTCCCACGTCTCTTTTTTATCTTTTCCAGCAGACAACGCCACTTCCCACGTGTCAGGAGGTTCAAGCGTTCCGTCAACTAACTTATTCCAAATTATTTGTTGATCTTCATCTTTTGCCTTTGCATGACAAAGAAACAAAACATCTCTCAATTTAACCTGACCACCTCTATTATACTTTGCCAACTGATAAGCATTAAACTTAGTAAAGGCTTTTGCTAATCCTTTTTTAACCTGTGCAGAAAGAGGTTGTCGCCCATCTTTCCAATAGATAGCAAGAAACTCTGTTAATTCATCGGCCCTCTGAATTATTCTCTCAAGTAGAGACGAAACAAAGACTTTATGATCAGGCAATCTCGACATTTCTCTAGCAACTAAAAGAGGAGCATGCCGAAGATTCATTTTTTCCCGTGCTTCAATTGCCATATTGTAAACTGTTTCAGGCTTTACGAGAGGAATAGCTGATGTTATCCTATTTGCAATATCTTCACCTTCTTCGTAAAAGGTCTTTTCCCATAACAAGCACGCCATTAACGATCGTCTTAGTTGCTGTTCTGCGTCAATTCGCTTTGCCGGAGCTCCTTCATGTGTTACATGAGTCGTTTTAGTAGGTATATTTAACTTCGCCATTTCTTTATCCTTTCTTTTAATATGGGGGAACAAACGATTTTCAGCGAATGCCTTTCGGCCTTCTCTCAAAGAAGTAGCTGAAATCTTCGCCACCCATAAGTTTTATACCGAGGAACAATTGAAATATCCCTTATCTTCACCATCGGTAAATTTATTTTGGGGAGGAGGGCTGGATTCGAACCAGCGACCACGTCATTAGCAATGAAGTAACTCTAATCTTCGCCACTAAAAGGGAACAAGCAATTAGAGAAATGTTCGTGCTCTAACCAACTGAGCTACCTCCTCCATTTAAAAAAGCTTCTTAACTTACCGCCATAGCCCATTTCGGGAAATCCTTATGAGCATCATTCCTCTCTGGTGAAGTGCTGCGAAGGATGTTGCAAGGCAGTATTTATTTTCGCTCCTACCTTAGCACAGCAAAAATTAACTGTCAAGCCTTTTTTTGACATAAGCGCAAATTATTTTACGATGGCTAATAATTCCGGATACTTATTCACAATAAAAAAATAAGTTGACTTTTCGTTTCAAGGGTGTATAATAGGGATATGAAAGTAAATACCGCGAAAATAGAACAGGAAATGAAACGTAACGGTTGGTCGCTAAAGGACTTTGGAAAAGCGATGAGGCCGCAAAGAAGTAAACAGGCTATGTGGTATCTCATCCGACACGCCAAAGGTATGCGATCAATACAAGCAATAGCAACGGCACTAAAGATCGACCCGAAGGATTTACTCCGATGAGAACAAAACCCGAACAATACGATTGGAAGAACATACCCTTCGACGGCACACTTACAACCAGACAGATAGCGGATATGTTGGGATGTGCCATGAACACAGTCCGGCGGCATTGCCGTGCTGTTGGGGGGAAGGTAAAGGCTGTTCCCCATAGTGAGCGTGGTCAAAAGACGAAGGCTAAGAAGCTACATCCTGAAATGAGGATGCTGCCAGGCCATAATCCGACCATAGAACCAGAAAAGCGGCCACTTGAAGG
Organism: Candidatus Methanophagales archaeon; assembly: GCA_021161765.1. Taxonomy (GTDB): domain Archaea; phylum Halobacteriota; class Syntropharchaeia; order Alkanophagales; family Methanospirareceae; genus QEXZ01. Next base: position 2,567 of record JAGGZZ010000025.1, read on the forward strand.
G
>JAGGZZ010000156.1 GCA_021161765.1 Candidatus Methanophagales archaeon
AGTTTTCCCGGCGGAATCCTCAAAATGAAGGGGAGAATGGTTTCTTCTTTATCCAGACCGATTAGTATTCTGAATAATTTCTCCGCAGAGATAACCTCATCAAATGGAGAATTATTTGGGTGATAAATTACTATCTTCGAAAGTCAAGTATAAAAGATAAGTATCCCTCTACTTTTAAAAAAAATCCGGTCCAATCAACGAATTCCCGCACTTGATATTCCCCTCAAGACTCGGCAGCACACCCTCCAGCCCCAATTTCACCTGCTGGCCAATGCTCTCGCTGCTCTCGTACTCAAGCACCTTCAACAGCAGACTCAATTTCGTTACCTCCACCGCCTGCGGATCGATATCAACACCAAAGATATTATCCAGAAGAATCCGTTTCTTCTCTGCTGTGGTCAAATACCACTCGTTCTCGCGAACCTGAAACACCGCCTCTTTGTACTTCTTCGGCTTGTTACTCACGTACCAATCCAGATGATACCGCAACAAATACGTGTATGCACCAATAAGAAAACTTCCGGAACCGCAAGCAGGATCCAGAATTTTCATTCCCGCAATCTCTTCCGGCGTCTTCCCCTCAACCAATTTACCCACCGTGTTCTTGACAATATGATCAACGATATACTGAGGCGTGTAATACACGCCACCCGCCTTTTTAACCTCCGGCTTCGTCTCCACCTTTGCCTGATGCCCTACCGTCAGCCGGACGACCTTACCTAAAAACTGCTCATACACATTGCCTAAGATTTCCACACCGAGCACTGAAAATTCATAAGGCGACTTCGGATAGTACAGACTCTGAATAATCGTTTTCAAGACGCGGTCGTCAATGCTCAACCCCGGCGTTATCCTGTCCGTGTCAAAATTGAATATCCCGCTGTCGTATTTGGATTCCGCAAGTTTAAAATGGTTCAGCAAGTGCGTGTAAACGTCACCAGATTCCGCCTTCGTTTGCAGCTGTCCATAATGTTCGATGCCACGGTCTTCTCTTCGCAAATCCGTAAGAAGATTATCCGGTCTATTATCTATCCTCTGCACTGCATAGTTCAACTCGTAGATAGACACTTCGGGATTGCGAAGTGCGATGTTTTTTAGCCAGCAGTTCTCGCCAGCTCTCTATCTCCTTTAAAAATTCGCTGTCCACTTCCGCAGTGCCTTTCTTACCCTTTGTTGATTCTGCGTACCTGTCGAAACTGCCCTTGAGCACCCCCTCTTTTGAAAATACATCGTATATCGCATCAAACTTATCGCTGTCGAGATACTCGTCAAACGTGAAGTACGCAATCCGCCCCACACCGGATTTGTCGTTTGGATTCGACAAAGAACTTACGCTGACCCCCAATCCTGAAACTGTAATCCGGTGCTCGTGTCGAACGGCCGACCTTTATCGCATCCTCATGAACAACTTCCTTGTACTGCTCTGCAAAGCCCTGTTTATTGCTTACGTCCCAGCCCAATGCTTCAAAGAAGGGGTCAATAAATTCCCGTCTTACCTGCGTTTCGTTATATGTTGACTTTTTATAAACGTCAAGATTATACCTGAATCGGTCAACGAGTTCTCGCAATTTTTGTTTTGCTTGTTCTTTCATTTTGACTCTCGGCAACACTTTTTCTTTTTTACAAAAAACTTTTTTGCAAGCAAAAACCTTTACTAAAAATAATAGTTTCTTTGGTAAAGCTTTTCGTTCTAAGAAAGGGTTTCTTGTTCGTTTTATCCGTGTTAATCTGCGTTAATCTGTGTCAATAATTTATTTTCTTGTGGAATCTCGTGGTTCTCAAATACCAACATTATACCATCTTGCGGACCACGTCAACACCTTTATTTTATCAATATTATGCTTTTCTACCCTTGCTTTTAAATCTATACTTCTGATAAGCAGCGGAAACGAATACCGATACTCATAATCGCCACCTGTGATCTCCTTAATCAGATTATGCTCGCCACTTGCAACTACCATTTTAATCTCATTTTTATACTCATCCATCAGCGCTTCAAATACACCTCTTGCCTTCTCAGCATGATGCCTGATGTCCTCGTCGCGCAGCCGTTCAAATCTACGCTGACTCAATCCGTTGCATCATGTATCTGACATCCTGATCAAGTTCAATAGTACTTTCAAATGTTTTTTGCGTTTTCTCTTTCTGCTTCTCAAGCGTGCGTTCGAGATTTTCTATTTCCTTCTCTGCTTTTTTCAATGCCAAATCCGCTTCTTGTTTATCAGATACCGCCTTTTTAGTTCGCATCTCCTGCTTCGATAATCGTGTGGATAGCACTCTATTTTCCTATTCAAGCTCATCAATACGTGCTTGCTGTATTTCGATTCGCTTTTCCAATTCTTTTCGGTTAAATAACTTGCCGAACATAATCAACCGCTGGTTACACCGATTACACAAATTTAATCATAATATAACCACAAATATATAAACTAACTGCGCTCTGCGTTCTCAGCGGGCGGCAAAGTACAATAAAAAAAATGATAGCCACAGAGACCACAGAGGACACAGAGGGGAAATATACAAAATATAGCATGAAACATGGCTGTTCACTGTGGCAAAAAAGAATAAGGAGGCGAAAATGCGTGATCCATTAACTGAAGCAATAATTGGTGCGGCAATTGAGGTTCATAAGCATCTCGGTCCCGGTCTTCTTGAATCTATTTATGAAGAAGCACTTTGTTACGAATTCAGCCTAAGAGAAATTCCTTTTGAACGGCAGGTTGAAGTAGATGTGATTTATAAAGACAAAATAATAAAAGGACAACGCATTGATATTCTGGTTGCTGGTGAGGTGGTAGTGGAATTAAAAAGATGTTAAGAAACTACGTATCTGGCGTTAATGAGCGATTACAGGACGTCTTATTAACGGTGAAGCAGTGTGGGGGTCGCAGTTACATCTCACTATCTACGAATTTAAAAGGTGTATTTGGCAAGGGACGATGGGAAACCTGTTTTTGAAATCATATTTGAACATTGAAATATGCGGTGCCAGATAAAATGAATACCGGGTTAACAGAGGCTATGATCCTATCAGGCGTGGCC
>JAGGZZ010000217.1 GCA_021161765.1 Candidatus Methanophagales archaeon
AGGGGAAAGAGCGTTTGGCTACATGGTCGTGGTTAGACTGGTCAAAAGCAAGGATGCCATTACGGCAGAGGCGGTTAATATTCCCTGGGAGGTCTTAAAGAGGATAGATAAGAGGATTACAGGTGAGATTCCGGAAGTTGTGCACGTGCTTTATTCTTTAACAGATAAGCCACCGGCAACGATAGAATTTCAATGAGATAGCAACCACTAAGCCCTTATAGGGCTTGCGGGGTCAACGGGGCGGAGCCCCGTCAGATTACACAGATTCTCACAAGATGTATAAATGGAGAAAAAACAAAAATATATCGAACTGTAAACCTTTATCTCTAAAATTATTACGATTGATAGAGACTGTCCTACATCTGGGACAGCCTCTAAACCACAATTATCCGGCGCCAAAAATTTACTTCTCTATCGGAACAATCCTCCTTTTATCACCTTCTTGTAGCATATCAAGAATGTTAATCAGCTTTGACTGATCCGATACGACTATCTTTGTATTATCCTGCAAAGATGCCTGCGTCACCTCAAGTTGCTTCAAAACCTGTCTCCACGCCTATAAACAACTCTAAAAGAATCATCAGAAGTCCCACGACCACAAATGCAGCCCATAACCACGTATCAAGAAGTTCTATCATCTATTCCTCGATTATCCTCAATTTTTATTCTGATGAGTTTGTTTCAATATTACATGTTCATCATAGGGTGTATAAAAGCTTTTGTTTTTTTTATGATTTGAACAAACATTATCCCCTACATCCTCTGCGTTCTCCGTGAACTCTGCGGTTAATCTGAGTATGTCAAGTTAGGATTATATCATAGTATAGTCAAGACCGCTTCAATGTTATCAAAGACGAAATCAGGCTTTTCCTTTTCCAGTTCCTCCTTTGTGTACAGCCCGGTTGTTAAGCCAATTGTTTTCACCCCTGCCCTTCGTCCCTGGACTATATCAGGTGGTGTATCACCACAATAGAACGCCTGAGCCGTTGAAGACTTGAGCAGTTCTATCGCTTTGAGTAACGGTTCAGGGTCGGGTCTCGCTCTTTTGGTGTCCTCCGCAGTGAGCAAAAGGTCATTCGGGAACTGAAAAAGCCGTATCGCTGCTTCTGCTGATTCCCTATCCTTTGTCGTCACGATTGCTATTTTTATTCCTTTTTCTCGTAGCCGTTCAAGCGTCATTTTCGCTTTCGGCAGTTCTCTTATCATCGGTTTGAATTTACCCCTCATAAGGCTGAGGAAGACCGAATCGAACTCCGCAGGGTCTTTATCCGGGTATAAAACCCTGAAAGAAATCTGACTTGGCAGATAGATTATTTCCTTTATCTCTTTATCTGCGGGAACTCGCAAACCCGTTATCCTCGCTGCTTCCTTGACTGAACTCAAAATCGCTGCGGATGAGTCAATTAACGTGCCATCCATGTCAAAAAGACCAGTTTTGAATTTCATTTTTTTAGCTCCTGTTATTTTTCCTTTTTCCCTTCTAATTTCATCATATATCGCTCTGTGCTTTACTTTTCGATTAGTAGTAAAAAGATTATATTATTCAACAGGTATAACCTCCTCTGTATCTATGTTTAATTCTGCTTTTGGCAGTAGTTTAGTCCCACACTTGCTACAATAGTCATCACTGAACCTTCCAAGCTCTCCACATTTTGGACATATAGGCTGAGCTGTGATGGAAACTGTGTCTGCCTGGTCTTCACTCCATTCTTTCCAAATTTCTCTGGCGATATTCGCCATTTCAATTGCCTCTTCTTTATCCCATGTTTTATATGCCCATTCTGTTTCGCCGATGAAAAAGCCTGCTCCCTCAAGTTCTGCGTCTATATGTTTCAGTTTTTTTCTTTCCTCATCATCAACCTCAAAGTCTTCGGTATCAAAGAGGTCAGGGATGCCAAAAGGTACATTTACCCAATATCTTCTCTCGTCTTCCATTTTAGCTCAATAGTTTTTATTTGTTCTGTTATCTCTATGGTCCTAAACTTCCTACAAACTCCTTTTCAACAACTGGAGCAGGAACAATATCAAAAAACATGATTCCTCCCATCCTCAATATTTCCATGAACCTGCGCACACCTTCTTCTGACAAAACATAAAATTCCATAAGCTCACCGAAAGGTGTCAGCAAGATGGAACTGCCAGCGTGGGTAATTTTACCTTTAGAAAATCTGTTTGTGGATACATCGCTCAGAAATGTCCTGGTGAGTGCAGTGGCATCATAATCGGCTATTTTTCCCGCGATTTCCTTTCTATTAATGTTAATGTGCCCAAGGTAAGCTACTTTGAAAATATCATAAAAATTCGTTTCAATACGATCCAAGACGCTTTCATATTCATTATACGGGGTATGCTCAACCAAAGCCTTAAAAAACGCCTTTCCCGCATCTATCGCTTCTATCAGCTTTTTATATTTATCTCGCAGGAAAATAGAGAGGTAAGGTTCTAACCTCTGCTCTATTATTCCCTCGTCACTGTACAGAATAGGAACATCCGTCCTCAATCTCACCCTGAATCTTACTAACAGTAAAGTCATGTAGACACCAAGTGCTTTAGCATTGCTACCTATCCATTCTTTTCTGAACCAAGGTGATGTCCCTTCCATTATATATACACTATAATATTTCTTTGGTAAAATTATATTTTGACCCTTTGCCATAATATCGCTTTACCTCGATTTTCGAGAAGAAAGATTTGTATGTTTTGGATTTTGAAATTAGGATTTGGATTTTTTTGTAGAATTTTTGAGGAGTTAATATATCCCCAACCTCTCCAATTTGCCTTCCGCAGGCACGCCATTTTCATCCCAGCCTCGCATACGATAATATTCATCGAGCGTCTTTAAAAACTCTTCCCTATCTATTACTCTTCCATTTACCTTCTCCTCAAAGAACCTATCAGGCAAAATATCATCCGCTTTTCCAAACCCTTCCCTTACGTTATACAGCCGTTCCACGTTCCATATCCGCTCGCCCGCGAGCAT
>JAGGZZ010000054.1 GCA_021161765.1 Candidatus Methanophagales archaeon
ATTTTGTATTCTCATAATCCCCTCCGTCTATTAAACCTTATATTTAAAATCCTGATTATTAAGCCCTTTCAGGGCTTGCGGGAATGTGGGCAGAGCCCACAAGCGTTCATCTGCGTCCGATTATCAAAAATTATTCTTTCTTGTTATCTGTGTCTATAATCTGCGAACTCCGCGTTCTCTGCGGTGAATTTTTAAATCTGTGTAATCTCGTTGATACATCCATCAATGCCGATGTTCTGTCTTGATACCGCTCTTTAAGAACCTGCATGACCTTCTCAATATTAGCCGGCAAGTTCTCTCACCTTCCGGATATTTTCGATATCGCCTCTCCGGTTATCAACAGGGGTCTCAAGGATCATCGGCAACTCCTTGAAGTGTTCTTCTTTGAGAATCACGCGAAAAGCATCCTCCCCTATATACCCAAGCCCAATATGCTCATGCCGGTCCAGTCGCGAGTTCAGACCCGCCTTTGCATCGTTGAGGTGGATAAGCTTCAGATGTTCAAGTCCAATGACCTCATCAAAATGCTGCATCGTGGCTTTAAGGCTCTCTTCAGTCCGTAAATCGTACCCGGCAACAAAGCCGTGGCAGGTGTCAAAGCAGACCCCTATTCGTTCCTTATGCTCAATGCGGTTCATGATATGTCGAATATCCTCAAAAGTCCCGCCCATGCTGTTCTTTGTCCCGGCGGTATTCTCCAGAAGCAGCATCACCCCATTATCAACTTCATGGAATGCTGTGTTAATTGCGTCCGCTATCCGCTGAAAACCTCCTGCTTTACCATATCCGCGATGACTCCCCAGGTGAGTGACGAGGTATGGGATATGTAAAGCGTCAGACCGTCTCAATTCTTCAATAAGAGATGCCACAGACCGTTTATAAACATCATCCGTCGGCGCAGCAAGATTTGGAAGGTAGGGCATGTGGTCTACCGGCGGGAATATCCCGGAATGTTCAACCTTCTCAGCGAATCGCTTTGCCTCACTCGCTGTAAGCTCCTTGAGCTTCCACCCTCGGGGGTTTCTCGTGAATATCTGGAACGTATCACAACCTTTCTCTATTGCTCGATCCACTGCCTTATCTATCGACTTTGCAATCGAGACGTGAACGCCAACGCGAACCATTATACTATCTTTTCTCCTTCTTCTAAGCATTAGGATTAATGGCGTTCAGATTAGATAAATAGTTTTGTTTGAATCTTGATTTTACCGTGCATCTTTGGAACCGAACAGAATTTACAATCATAGATACAGCGTTCACTCAGCGTGATGTATGCTTGCTCTGGACAATGCGCGAGTACGTGCTCAATTTCGCCTCGTACCAGTTCTTTATTGTCTTTCAGGATTATAAAATCGTTGTTTTCTTTTTGTTGATGTCTAAGCGTACTCAATGACCGCCAGATGTAAAGAATAATGATTTTTGTCCTGTGCTTGGACTTGCCGAAGAGGTGAATGTTTCTCCAAGCAGTGATTCCAGCATTTTTCTAGTTCGTTTCTGTGCTTGAACGCAAGAATTAAATTGTAAAGCCCACTTGCGAACTCAACAGCGATTTCCGGCGTCTTTTCCTCCTCAAAAACCCTTCTAACTTTTCAACAGCACCCGCATACATCTCAAGGTCAAAGAAATGCCTTGAAGGCAAGAACAAGTAGCCCTTGAACAAACCAAGTTTCTCTCTGTCTTTTGAACCTTCTAACGCTTTGAAATAAGAAGTTTTCAGCAACTCATCAAAATCAAGTTCTGAATACCTCAAATATCTATGAATTATTTTCAAATTATCTTTTAAATCCCCGAAGTATTCTAAATCACCGGCGTAAACCGCAGAGAGGACCGAAACCCATGTCCAATGTTTAAACCGATAAAAAGATTGTATCTACTACCTCTTTACTTGCCTTTAATTTATTCGCTTCAATATATCTCTCTGTAAGTTCTTTGTAGATAGTGCAGGAAATATCAGAGGATCGAAGTAGTCCGATTTGAAGTCGTCATAAAACAAAACGCCGTGATACAAGGGAGTTTCCCTTAAATTCAAGAGGTAGCCAACCTCCTCTCTCCGCCTCAAATACTCACTCTCTACTAAAATCGCATCAGAAATGATATTAACGCTTGGGTCTTTTAAGTCTTCGTCCTCCCTTAGCTCCTTCAGGTCTCTCCTTACGATTGTCTGAAGCTGAAGAAGTATCTTTCTTAAAAAGAAAGCTTGACTAAAGAAACAGGTCTTGTTTTTCTTTTAGCACAGGTTTTCTTTTTCACAAAAAGAAAAAGTGTTGTGTTAATCTCGTGAAATCTCGTGGTTTATAACTTTAATAATTTTCAACGAGCAGAGAACTACGCGTGCTCATCAGAGCGAGGCTGAGAAGTACTCTTTGACTGTAATCAGCGGTTTCCCATGGGTAATGATGTTATACGTTCTCCATAGGTAAGGACCGGGGCAAGCCAACAGCTCCTTAAGACGACGGTCGCTACTCAAGTATCCGACATCCAGGATCTCTCGCCGCGCTTCGATTCTGTGCCTTTGCATAATCTTGCCGATGGGGATATCGGCTTTCATCAGGTCGGCTTTGAATGCGGGTTTTAGCCTCGAGAGAGGAGTATATGACC
>JAGGZZ010000144.1 GCA_021161765.1 Candidatus Methanophagales archaeon
GGGATATTGAAGGCATTGAATACCGACAACCTCTGTGTATGCGTTTTTGTTGAAGTTACGAATCAAAGGTATTCGTTCCTCTCTTACCATCTGAAACTGCTTAAAGAGGCGAAATTAGTAGATTATAGAAAGAAAGGTAAGTTTTTAATATATCACCTGACGGAGCTAGGGAAGAGGATATTGGATATCACCATGGAGCTAAAAGAATCGCTATAATTAATCGCTCGCATTCTTCGTATCCTTATCGCCATTTGAGATTGCATAATCTTCCGTTAATATTGACGCTGGGGAAACCAATCTCCTGCAAATTTCACTACTTTCTCTGCACTAGCAACAACTGCTATTCCATCGAAAGCACTGCACAGAAGTATCGCCAGACAAAATATGGCTATAATTTTCTTCATTTTCTCCTTTTCTCACCTCCTTTACTTTTCCCTTCAAGGCTTTTTGCACAGGCAAAAAGCTTAATGCTGGGATTCCGCCCAGCCCTGCATATATCCTCTTTTTCTACTTTCCTTTTAAGTCCCCTTTTTCTATTAATTCTTCTATATCTTTTCTAAAGGGATTTCCTCCACTTTGCCCTTCCATTTTTTATTATTTACAGTTATGAAACAGATAAAAGATAACAATATCAACGCCAGGTACCGCAGGAAATTTGTTTTATAAATCTATTGAGTTTGGTGAAAAGTAGATAGAGCGAGAGATGACAGAGATAAACTTTCATCTAAAATCACTTGCGTTCAATTCAGTGAAGTTCTCCGACCAGGTATCGCCATACAGTTCGCGTGCCATAGCAACAGCAGCGGCGGTTTTCCCTACCCCCGCGGGTCCGGAAAAGATAAGATGCGGTAGGTTTCTTTTCCTGACGTAAGACGTAAGATTATTTATTATGGCGTTCTGCCCTGCCACCTCTTCCCGCTTCCTTGGTCTGTATTTCTCAGTCCATATCTCTTCTCTCGGCATCTTCTAGTACACTTTTTCTTTTTTGTACAAAAAAGAAAACCTGTGCTAAAAGAAAAAAAAACTTGTTTCTTTAGTCAAGCTTTATTTTTAAGAAAGGTTGTTAGTCAAGGTTTTTACTAAGCCCTTACAGGGCTTGCGGGGTAGTGGGGCGGAGCCCCACATAGGTAAAAAAGTTGTTGGTAAAGTTAACTTTCTTTTCTAAAGAAATATTTTTGATGAAGTTTTTTTAAAAAAGGTTTCCCTTAAAGATATTATGGATATAAATCTAAATCTGGCTTTTGGATTGTTGCTGGTGAAGGCATTTATCATGCTTTTCGTGATAATGGACCCTTCAGGCAATATTCCCGTATTTATAGCGTTAACGAAAGGTATGAGTGAACGAGGGAGGAAGAAGGAGCTTAATTACGCCGTTTTGGTTGCTACAATTCTCCTCCTCCTGTTTGCCTTTCTTGGAAAGATTATTCTATACGTGTTGGGCATAACTACGGATAGCTTTATGATAGCCGGTGGCATCCTCCTTTTGTTCTTCTCCCTTGACCTTTTACGCGGTGAGCACAAATATGTAGCTAGTGGGGAATCTGGAGCGGGAGTAGGAGCAGTTCCCCTAGGAACTCCTTTGCTCGCCGGTCCAGGTGCTATAACGGCTGTTATGGTGATAATACAATCTTATGAAAAATTTATTATGGGAGCTTTTGTGGTTCTTTTTGCTATTTTCTCCGCTATTATCGCAACAAGGCTCGTATTAGGGCAATCAGAAAGGATATATCAGATATTAGGGAAAGTAGGGTCAGAAGTGTTGAGCCGCGTAATGGGGATAATCGTTGCGGCAATTGCGATAGAGTTTATTGGAACCGGGATAATGGGGATGTTTTAGCTTATCTTTTATGAGGCTCAGCAATTTCGCACAACGGTATCGGTGTATGCGAAGTTGCGGGCTTAATGCTGATATTCATAAGCTTGGTTTATTATAAGAATAGCATCAGGAATATCAATATTTTTATCAACCCGCAGTTCTCTATTCACAGGCCACCCTCGATGAGATATGTCCCTCGTAAGTTTTTTTGGATCGCTGAAATTCTCTTCATCTATTCGAAGTTCAATAATTAGCCATTGTTTACGTACATGAATAGCGGCGAAGGTGGTTCTAACAACATACTTAATGTATTCAGGAACATATCCCACATCTATATAAATGAATATCTAACTCGTCTTTGTGGTAAGTATAGGTATAACATTCAATATCGGCATCTAAATGTTTGATTAGACTTATATCCCACTTTGAGTAGTTTTTAGCAATTGTAATAAGTCGAATTCGACTCCAATCTACCTCCATGTCCTTTGTCTTCGGATTCTCTTTTACAATTCTTTCAAATTCATAATAGTACCATATGACACCTAGTTACCCTTACCATCTATATTCACCTCCATTCTATTTAAATGCATGCTTTCAGGGTAGTATGTTCTAATGATCTCCAGATACTCCTCCACAAGGGAAATACTCAGTCTCGTAAGCCGGGAGATTGTTTGCTTATCCTTAGAAGCTACTATCTTCACCCGTTCCAGCTAGAGGCTCGCAGATCTTGATCCTCTTATCTCTGAAGAATGTCTTCGCGAAGAGTATGGC
>JAGGZZ010000269.1 GCA_021161765.1 Candidatus Methanophagales archaeon
CATTAAAATCGTGGTATTGGTTGTAGAGGACAAAGAAGGAATCCTTACCCACGCTTGTAGTTCTCCTGTTGAGCCATTAAACTTCTCTATCTCGTGGTCCAACCTGGTTGAGTTATCGCTATCAGTGAAAACAATGTCATCACCATCTTCTTGAGCACGGGCGGATAAATTAGTATCCGAGGCTAAATTAATCAGAACAGGAAAATCAGTCAAATCAGCAGCTATCTTGTTGTGGTCTATCTCTATCGGTTTTCGATAATGCCAGTCCGCGCTCGCAGCCGGCACGATTGAAAGGAGAACTATCGCCACAAATAGAAGAGCTAAGAACCGCTTCAGGTTATGACCCCTCTTTCCTTCCGCGTGCGCGCCTGCCACTCTTCGCTTCGCTTTCATTATTCTTTCATTTTTTTCCTTTGTACATATCCCTTTAAAAACTTTTCGATTGATCGATTTTTCTCTCCCTCTTCTATCTTTTTAAATCACAAAAGCCTTATCCATTACTCTTTGCGGCACAGTCGAATTTTCTAGTGAAATTGCTAAATCCTTAAATTTCACCGCAGAGCACACGGAGAACGCAAAGGCATAAAAAACCAAAAATACTAGCCACAGAGACCACAGAGGACTCAGAGGGTAAATACTCGGTGCTCTCTGAGTACTCGGTGGCAAAAATTATACTTTATATACAACCAGAAAACCTGAACAATGATTGAAACAGTCTTTAAACTCTGCGTACTCTGCGCTCTCCGCGGTGATAAATCACTTGATTTTTAGATAGTGCCACTCTTTGCACTATTTCTCGCACGTACTCATCTGCGTTCAGGTCCACCGTGTCGAACGCCGAGAACTTTTTTATCACGTGCTCTTCAATCGTTCTGAGCCCTTCTTCGTTCCGAGCCTCCATCCGGAGGATAATCACGGGAGATGTGTTTGAGCGGCGCACAAGTGCCCAGCCGTTCTCCTTCACGAACTCTATCTTCACGCCGTCTATGTCGTTTCCCGCTTCATCGGTTCTTCTTTTGTATTCCCCGGGGTTTTTTGCCGCAAGCGCACGGTAATAGTTCTCCACGGCATCGGAAACCCGCTCCTTCTCTTCATCGCTCACCACGGGAATCCGTATCTCCGGCGTGTTCACGTATCGTTTCAAAAACTCCGCAAGCATTTCGTCAACCACATCCATTTTTCTTTTGCGATGTAACTCTGCGGCGGTGAGCAGTAAAAGTTCAGAAAAAGCGAATACCGCATCGTCTGCACGATTGTTCTTTGCGAAGTACACGTGCCCTGACATCTCACCGCCTGCAACTGCACCAACCGCATCCATCTTCGTCTTTATGAATGAAAATCCCGTCTTCCATTCTACGGGCACGCCACCATTCTCCGTGATTATCTCTCGTATCGCATCCGAGCATTTGGTATCGTAAACAATCTTCGCATGTGGACGCTCTTTTAAGATGTGTTTGCAGAGCAGAGCGAGGATTTGTTCCCCGATTATGTTCCGTCCAAGAGGCGATACTGCGCCTGCACGGTCGCCGTCACAGTCAGAAGACAGCCCGATGTGCGCATTTTTACGCTGCACTTCTGCATGCAAATCCGTTAAGAACCCCGGTATTGTCGGGTCGGGCAGGTGATGCGGGAAGTTGCCATCGGGTTCACAGTAAAGCTCGAATACTTCTGCGCCCAAATCGCGGAAGATTGGCGGTGCGATTACGCCCGTAGTTCCGTTTCCCGCGTCATAAACGATTTTCAAGCCGGTTAGCGGCTTTGTTCTCTCTTCAGGCAGTTTCTCAATCTCGTGCAGTGCGGTTGAAAGTGCCTCCCGTAACGAACTATCACCCGAAAGAGTGCGTAATGCCAGTTCTTCCCATCTGTCCCGCAGGATAACGTTTGCCGCTATCATAGCACGATAATCGGGCAGAACGTCCACTTCTTCGAGTTCACCTTTAACCGCAGCGCCTGGAACGTGCAGGGAACCCGTTTTAAACGCATCTTCGAGTTTCTTTGCGGTTTGAAACATCTCATTTATCTGGTTCGTGGTGGTGCTTTCCGAACCAATACAGAGCTTGAAGCCGTTCCATTCCTTATCCAGATGACTTCCCGTGACTTCAACACCGCCATCGGCATCGAACAGCCAGGTGGCGAAGTACATCAGTGGTGTGGAGCTTACCTTTTCCGCAGGTGCAATGTCTATGACGTGGACACTTCTGCTCACGAGAGCTTCGGCAAAGGCGGTCTTTAGTCGTGGCGAGCTGTTTCTGACATCCTTACCGAGCACAACCGTTAGTTTTTGCGGGTCTTTACGGCGGTGCTTACGCAGCAGTTCTACGTAAGCTAACGCAGTCAAAGTGCAAAAGTCGTTACTGAGCTGGAAGTTCGGATATTCCTCAGAGGCAATGCCTCTTATGTCGTTCGCACGATATGTGGTTTTGTCTATTGTCATTTTTTGTTTTAACCTCCTCTCTCATCTAATCCCAACAACAAGCACTCCTCAGAATTGTTATTACTGAGTACGTACTTGTAACCTCCGTACCTTATCTCACTTACTACTGGCTTATACTTCCTTAAAATTCTTTTCAAGTTCTCGATAGAAGGTATGCCATCTGACCTGTACAAAACCACAATGATAGCGTTTTGAAATTTTTTAAACAGCTTGTTGAACGCCGTATGGATTTTATTTTTATCACACCAAACAGGCTTTTTATGCTTTATCCTCCTGTGTTTGCTCCTGTAGTCAATCATATCCCCCCTCTTTTGATGATTCACAATACCCTCAAGGAAATGATAAAAGTCCAGGTAATCCACGCCAACGCCCTCTCTCGATAAATGCTCTTCAAATGGCGTATCCCATGTCGCTTTGTTGCCAAAGCTTCGTTTTACATTTGAAGTCCGCATGTAAAGATTTTTTCGATGAAAAAGATTATAGGGACGTTTTATAATGCAAGATTGAAACAATGCATAATAAGCCAGTGTGCGCTTGTAAAAGTTATCAAAATTTTCAATGTTCTGGATGACCATATCAAGCCATCTATTCTCCTCGTCGGTATAGTAAATATCAGAAAATGTGTCCTGGATGAACGTGGGATAATTGATGTCGGGGTGTGGTTGCAGTAAAAAGTCTATATCGTCATGCGATAGCTTCGTTGAATCATTCTCTATCAGAGCCGTACCGATGAAATAATTGGACTTTAATATGTCGTTGTAAAATACCTGTTTACCTCTTGTTTTCAAGAAATATCCTACTATCCCTGTTCCACCGAATGCGTCTAAGGCGCTTTCAAATTTGATGTCTTCTATATTCTCCCAAATCCATTCGACTATCTTTGCTTTGCTCCCTTGATAGCGGGTTGTTGGGAGTGTATAAGGCTTAATTAAGTCTCCCATAAGTGTTAATTGTGTTTCGGTCATTTTTATCTTTACGATATCCATATCCTTCAAGAATTTCTTTTACCTCTTTGGTAGATGTGTCTTCTTTAACGATTAAAGCAACGGAATGGTCTCTTTTCAGCTCAAAAAAACCATCCCCTTTATCGTCAAAGTTCCCCGCTGTAACATAAACTCCCTCTCCTGTTGGAAGTACTCCCTCACCCACTTTTGAGCCCTTTTCATTTGCTCGTTGATGCAACCCTTCCAATCCTAAAGATTTCCAAATATTTTCAGTCTTCTCTTTCTGCTCGCTTTGTAAATCCTTTATTTTTGTACTTAACCCTTCAGTTTGCTCCTTAATCTTTTTAATTTCGTCATCATAATGGCCCAGCAATCTCTTCGCTTCTTTATATGCGTTTTTTACCTCCTCTTCCCGTTCTTTAATATATTTGGGCACATCTGCATTAATCAAACTCTCTCTTGAGAGAAAACGCTCTAAATCATCAATGTTAGCCACCAATTCCTTTCGTTTTATCACAAGAAGACACCTCTTTTCAAAAGGGAACCCCTGCATAAATGGACTAAAATGTCTATTTAAATCTTCATCATAGCTTTTAGTATCAATGATAACTTTACGTTCCTCTGGGAGACCTTTGATAAATATATCTATTCTCTGCCCCCTGGTAGCATATTCAAAATCAAGCTGGCTTTCGTGGTGACCGAGGCATTTCAAAATAGGAACAAATACCGTCTGTTTGACGTTCTCTTCAGTGCTCCCGATATCGTCAGGGCTTAATTCAGCAATTTTTCTTAAACACTCTTCGCTCTCGCCATTCATTTCTTATTCACCTCTAACATCTAAATATTCATAGCGATTAATTAAAAGCCAAATTATAAAACTTATATTCACACCGCTTCACCGTTAATAAGACGTCCTGTAATCACTCATTAACGCCAGATACGTAGTTTCTTAACCTCTTTGCTGCGTAAATTCGTTTTCTTTTCCTTTCGTCTTTAATCCATTAGGGGCTAATAATTAAAAAGATTGCGGAAAAACGGTTAAATAGATGGTGTGAATATAAGCTGTCAAGTTTCTTCATCATTTATTTGTTTCTTCTTTGTTTTCTTTCAATTTCAACATTTGAAAAGAAAAAGGTGGACAAATGGATGCGAGCGATATATCCATAGCGGTAACTAAATATAAAATCAAAAAATAAAAAACCGAGGGGAGATGCTAAAATCTACATTTCCATCTCCCCATCCCTTGCGCGCCGTTTATCGTCTTCTGATTGCGATTACGGTTGCAATTGCCCTACTCCGCCTGCGGCAGATTAGCCAATGCCTGCTTTACCAACTCCGCGGGATACTCGTAATCCACGAGTTTTCCACTCAAAAACGCGTCGTATGCACCCAGGTCGAAATGCCCGTGACCTGAATTATTGAAGTATATCACTTCTTCTTTACCTTCCTCCTTGCATCGCAACGCCTCGTCTATCACCGCTTTCACTTCGTGTGCTGATTCCGGTGCTATTATATGCCCTTCCGACTCGGCAAATAATTTCGCAGCCTTGAACACCTCGGTCTGGTGATATGCCACCGCATCTATCCAGCCGTCCTTCACCAGCTTGCAGAGTAACGGTGCATCGCCGTGGTATCTCAGCCCGCCTGCGTGAATAGGTGGCGGGACGAACGTATGCCCCAGCGAGAACATCTTCAACAGAGGTGTCATCCCCGCACTGTCACCGAAATCATATAGATACAGCCCCTTCGTCAGCGTTGGACATGCCATCGGCTCACAAGCAACGATTTTTAAGTCCGGCTTTTTTCCTGTTAGCTTATCGCCTGCGAACGGAAAGGTAGCCCCACTGAAGTTACTGCCGCCGCCGACGTTTCCGAAGATCACATCGGGATATTCGTCTATCTGCTCAAACGCGAGCTTTGCCTCCAATCCTACTACCGTTTGATGCAATATAACGTGATTCAGAACCGAACCCAGTGCATAGTTCGTATTGTCGTGCGTGGCTGCATCCTCTACCGCTTCGGAGATTGAAATGCCCAGACTACCCGTAGTGTCCGGGTCCTTCTCCAGGTATTGACGTCCATATTCCGTGTTCTTGCTCGGGCTCCGGAATACTTCGCCGTCCCACGTTTCCATCATTACCCGCCGGTATGGTTTCTGGTCGTAACTCGCAGCAACCATGTAAATCGTGGATTTCAACCCGAAAAGCATGGTACCAAAAGCGAGTGCAGAACCCCACTGACCCGCCCCGGTTTCCGTTGCTATTCTCTCAACGCCTTCTTTCATGTTGTAATATGCCTGTGCAACCGCAGTATTCGGTTTATGACTTCCTGGCGGGCTAACTCCTTCCCACTTGTAATAAATCCTCGCTGGCGTCTTCAGTTTCTCCTCTAATCGCTTCGCTCTGTACAACGGCGTGGGTCGCCATAGCCGGTAAATCTCTCGAACTTCCTCCGGTATAGGAATCCACCGCTCCGTGCTCACTTCCTGTTTTATCAGCCCCATGGGGAAAATAGCCGCTAAATCATCGGGTGTTATTGGCTCCTTCGTCGCTGGATTCATCGGCGGGTCCAGCGGAGAAGGCATGTCCGCCTGTATGTTGTACCACTGCTTTGGGATTTCTTCCTCATCGAGGAATATCTTCTCTCTCTCGTTCATTTTATTCCTTCTACCTCATTATTGCATACACATAAATGGTCACAGCGGTATAAATATATAGCCGTTCCGAAAAGTAACCACCAGATTACACCGATTTTCACGAGATTAAAAATAGCTCACACAACCCACCAAAAGAAATAATCCGTGTAAATCGGTGTCTCAAATAGAGGGAAGTTATACTTTATGTACAACAATAAAAAACGTCCATCACGTCCAGCTCCTTCACTTCCGCATCCGTTCCAAGCAACTCGCTCAAATTCGGCTTCGTTCTTCCCCCGTCTCCCGATACGAGTTCCTTTATGTACAGACCGCCATCACATCTTATCTCCATAAAGAAAACCGACTCGTCAAACGATATCAATTTTGCACTATGCACCTTCCTCCGCCTTACCATGTCCGCCCTTCTATGTAATACTCTTGTTGGTGTCCTCTGTTCTATCACTGCTCCGGTCAGCGTATTTAGAGCATTCTCCAAATCCTTTTCAGGCACCTTTGGTTTAATCCGCACTCCGACCCTGTAAGTCTTATCAGCTTTCGCACTTTTTATCTGCGCTACCATTTCTCGTTTCACGTATTGAAGACCTGTTACTTCCAGTTTACCCGCATTCTCTTCTCTCACTTTATCCTCTAACATCCGCAAATCCACGTTCCTCCGTTTCGGCTCCTTTATCTCAACCACAAAAGGGCGACCTGAACCGAGCATTCGTGCATCTATGTCCTCTCTCCCGCATCCATGCAGTACCATGTATTCACCTTTGAACGCTGCCAATATCGAGCTGCTTATCAGTTCCTCCACGGATTCTGGATACATTTTGCCGGTGTAATTGCACTTCTCACAGCCTCTACCCCGGCACTCACGGCATAACCACCTTGTTTGTGGTATCCCTCGCTCGAACTTCCTGTATCTGCCATAAATGAAAACCGAGTTCACCTGTAATTCCACCTTTTCCGTCCATAAATTCAGTAGTACTACAAGGTCAGGCCGCTCAAAATCCACTTTTTTTCCTGTTTCTCGCTCTATTCTTTTTCCTATTTCTCTATTCAATTCCGCCTTTAACGGCTCCGCGTAAGAAGCCCCTGCAATCTCCCATATCAATTCCTCGTTCTCAAGCAGCATCCCGCTTACTTTTGTACCCACGAGGAACGAGTCAAATTCGTAACCTCTCAGCGCTTCCAGTGCCTTTAGCACCCACTCATCCAGATTCTCAAACAGGCCATTACATACCCAGCATTTTCCTTGCAATTCTATTTCTTCGCCTAAATTCCATTTCGTTCTCAACACTTCTTTCAGTATTTGCCCTCTTTTTGCGTTTGATAGTCCTGAGGAAATCTTTGCAAATTGTCTGCCAAGGCAGTTATCGCAGATAGGTCCAAGTCCTTCTTTTACTATTTTGCGTGCTGTTTCTATAACGTCCTCTCCTAAATCTCCTAAACCAGCGACTCTCATTTTTTGCTCAATATTTTGAAAAGCTAAATATGCTCACAACTTAAATTGGAGGGTATGTGACATATTTATATGTATTGGTTGTAGTTAAAGTAACCACAAAAAATAAAAATGGTGAACACGGAGGAATATCAACAAATTGGTTTTGAAAAGATGAAATTTGAGCAAATGATAAACCAGATAATAGAAGGTGATAGCTTTGAACTTTTAGAGTGTATCCCAAATGGAGTGGTAGACCTTGTTATAACAAGCCCGCCATACTACAAACAGCGGGATTATGGGATGGGAATAGGAAATGAAGACACACCTGAGGGGTATATTGAAAACCTTCTAACGATATTTCATGAATGTGTCAGGATAGTTAAGAACACGGGTAGTATCGTATTCAATTTGGGCGACAAATACAACAAGGAAGGAAGTTTGTCGCTAATTCCTTTTAGATTTGCTGCTGAAGTAATAAAAAACGAACCAGTAAAACTTGTAAACACCATAACTTGGATAAAAAGGAATCCTACGCCAAGGCAGTTCAAGCGACGGCTTGTGAGCAGCACGGAGCCTTTCTTCCATTTCGTCAAGTCAAACAATTACTATTATAACATTGATGCGTTCTTGACCGAACCAAATACAAAAAAAGGACGGAGAAAAAGGGAAAATACCAACGTCGGAAAGAAATATTTTAAATTAATAGAAGCATCTACTTTATCAGAGCAAGAGAAGCAAAAAGCGGGGGAAGAATTGCATAAAGTGATAGAGGAGGTTAAGAAAGGCGAAATAGCGGAATTCCGGATGAAGATACGCGATATTCATGCACCTGCATTTGGCGGTCAAGAAGGAGGTAGAAAAACTCAGCTTGAAAAGCAAGGTTTTACGATTATCCGGATTTTTGGCAACGAATTGAAGCGTGATGTTATCGAAAACTCGGTGGAGACAATAAAAAACTGCCCTCATCCCGCAGTGTATCCTGAGTCTATAATTCGGGAATTAGTTAAATTACTCACGAGAGAGGAAGATGTAGTCTTGGACCCTTTTGTTGGGTCAGGAACCACAGCGGTGGCGTGTAAGAAATTGGGGCGGAAATACATTGGTCTTGACATCAATCCTGAATACTGTGAATATGCAAGAGAGCGATTAATAACGACACAAGCAAAATTAGGATGGTTTTAAAAATGGGAGATGCTACAAGCATCATGGAAAATGCGTATGCAAAGGCCAATAAAAGCCCTTTTGACCTCAATGCAATGGATGAAAAACGGAGAGAATGGATAACTACGATAGCGGATGCATGCGAATCGCAGAAAGCAGTAACAACGGCTCTTTTAACTTGTCTCGTAAAGAAAAGGATAGAACCGGAACAGGATATTCGACTTCACCGAAAAGAATTTGCGGGTGGATACTCGGCACGGGTGTTTGACACGAAGTATGTAACGCCTTTTCTCAAAAAGAGATTCCCAAGAATAGCGATGAAAGAAAGTGGCTGGTTAAGCAGGTCTATTGAACAGCCCCATCCGTTTACGCTGGATTTTCCCGGTAAAGTCCGAGATGAAAAAGTAAAACACTGCTTTCTCCTTATTCAGGACGATATTGAAGAAAATAACGCGGATGCGGAGAAATATTTACTGGCTTTATTTACGCTTCTGATACAAAAATTTACAGAAATCAGAAGCATCTTAGAGGGTGTGACTTTCCCAAAGGAAATACCAATTGATTTAATTATAGGGTCTTTAAAATCGCATTTCTTCCATAAATACCGCTCTGCAGGGGCGTCTAAGCTGCCTGTTATCGCGATATACTCCTTATATCAATTAATGATGGAAGACATTACCCGATACCGAAATAAAACACTGAAAAGTTTGGGTGGATGTCATTAAAGCGATAAGGAATCCTCTTTAATCTCTTGATAGGGACTCATCACCTCACTCCCACACAACCACTTCCACCTTCTCTCCCGCCCCTACACCTTCCTTATTTTCCTCTATCACCACAAACCCATCCGATTTCGTCATGCTGGATAATATGCCAGAGCCACTCACCCCTATCGGCTCTACAAAATACTCATTTTTATTCTCCTTGCAAAGCAGCTTTACACGCACAAAATCGGTTCTGCCAACAGCCGACGGGATTTTTTTACGTGCAACCGCAAAAATCCTCTTGCGTTCCTCCTTTACACCATGCACCGCGAACAAAAAAGGTCGGACGAGCAGTTCAAACGCGGATATTGCCGCTACGGGATAACCGGGTAGAATAAACACCGGCTTGCCATTGACGATACCAAAACCCGTTGGTTCGCCGGGTCGAATAGCCACACCGTGAAACACGAGTTCTCCTGAATCTTCTACGACACCGGCTATGAAATCCCTTTTGCCTACTGAACTCCCGCCACTTATTAATAAGCCATCGCAGTAGTAGTTGGAATCGGAATCCACCGCTAACGACCCGCTTATTGCCGTCTTTATCTTATCGTAATTGTCCCTCACGATTCCTATTTTATATGAACTTGCAATTGGCTCTGTCAGTCCTGCAAGCACATAACTATTTACATCTGCTATTCTCTTTTCGCCTTCATAAGGCTCGGCTTCCTCGGGATTCAACAGCTCATCCCCGGTGGACATTATCCCGAACTTTGCTCGTTTATACACCTTCACCGAGCGTTTGAAAAGTGATGCAAGCATGCCGACGTCATGGGCTCTTAACAGCTTCCCTTCTTTTAGCACCACCTCACCCTTCTTTACATCCTCTCCTTTGAAAGAAACGTTTTTACCCGGTGTGACGGGTTTGAAAATTTCCAATTCGCTGCCTCTTTCCTTTGTATATTCGAGCATGACGACTGCGTTGCTGCCCTTTGGCAGCGCCATTCCCGTTTGTATGCTGAAACATTCACCTTCTCCTATTTCTACTCCTTCTACCCTGCTCTCTTTTCCTTTTTCACGCTGGCTCTTTATTAGCTTCAAGAGCACCGGATTATTTGGAGATGCACCAAAGGAGTCTTCTGCCCTGATCGCATAACCATCCATCGCAGCACGG
Organism: Candidatus Methanophagales archaeon; assembly: GCA_021161765.1. GTDB lineage: Archaea > Halobacteriota > Syntropharchaeia > Alkanophagales > Methanospirareceae > QEXZ01. The sequence goes on from JAGGZZ010000269.1 coordinate 10,500, forward strand.
TCAAAAGGAGGACTATCTGCCGTTGAGCAAACGTCTTCTGCTAAAACGCGGTTCAACGCATCGTCAAATCCGATTTCTTCTATTTCTGTTTCTGCTGGCTTCGCATAGGCTAAAACGGCTTTTAATGCTTCGTCCAACGAAATAAGTTTACGAAATAGTTTCATTTTTCCTCCAATCTGCTCTTTCCTCTTAAATACACCGTTGCTATTCCCGCTTTCGATAATTTCCTCCTCAACGGCTCATCGCTCGTGAGGACTGCTGCTTTAAGCGTCAATGCCATTTTTACGATTAGCTCGTCAACATCTCTTTCTCTTTCTTGCCCCCCCGATTCCTCCTCTTCTTTATTTATCGTTACCATGCATCTATCATGCTCTTCTTGCACATATTTAAGCACCAAAGAATGCCCAATCTTCGCTGCTCTTTTCTCTTTGCCTTTCAAATCCGGTCTTTGTCTGAGCCTATCCAGTTCACTCAAGACCGCTTCCGGCACGATTATATGTTCATAGCCTAATCTCTCCAGCTCTTCAAATATGTCAACGCCAAATTCACCAGGTATGAGCAGCGCATTCGTGTCCACTATCACTTTGTTTCGTAACATATCCTCAAATTTTTTACCTTCGGTAAAAACCCTGACTAAAAATATTCCCTGTATTTTTCTTTTCGCCTTATTCTGATACTTTGATCTCCAATTTACCCCTTTCTAAAGGTAATAAACTCACCAGGGTCTGTGCTTTAACACCTAAAAATTCGGCAATATCCGGTGGGAGGGTAATTGCCAGTGAATCACCCGATTTGCGAACTTTGACTTTTCTTTCCAAGCCAAATAATCCAAGTTCTTTTGCTTTCTTCTCTATCTCTTCCCAGACTTCATCGGATATGTATTCATCGCCGCAAGAGGTGCAAACAGCGCCTTTTCGCAATCCAAAGTCTATGCCTAAATGCTCCACACTGATCATCGCCTCCACCAGTTTGCCTCCGCATCTACAATTGTAAGGTAATACTTTCTCTTTCATTTACGTATCAACTTAACTGTTATAGGATAAATCTTTTTAATATTTTTATCACGTAAAAATTGCTCCTCATAAACAATACTGAAGTAGCGATACAGGGATTCATAGATGTCTTTCTTCTGCTCTCTCTTCTCGCCTTTAATCAAAGCCTCGTAGAACTCTCTCCGCGATATGCCCCTCAAAAGCATTCTATCGAGAATGTGCCTTTGTCTTTTCTCCAACCAGTTTACTTTAAGTTTCATAAAAATAGTGTATTATTTCCTATTTTTAAAGAAAGCAGATAAAATCGCTTGCATCATAAACTTTTTATATTCACACTTTTGATTATATGTTCAGGAGGTGAAAAAGTGAGCGTGCCGAGCAAAATTCATACTATCCAGTTGGTGAAAATCCAACCTGAGGAAAGGTTAGCCGCCACCTCAGAACTGAACCTTGCATCTTGTCTGGTAACAGGCAGTGGTGAAGCCAGGGGAATGGGATACTGGGCTGCAACGCAAGTGAAGGGATACAGCCACGAAATATTCGTTGTCCCGGAGGCCGACGTTATTCATTTGACGGAAGGCAGCACTCTCATCACCGATAGTCCGAATCTCCGGTCTTGGAATATAGCAGGGAGCTCTGGGACATGGCAAGGTGATGCGAGCCCGGCGGGGTCTGAGACCGTGGCACGGTATCAAATGGATATTATGGGAACTCGGGATACCCAGAGTGTTCTCCCATTGGGAGTATGTCCTATCAAGCCTATAGACGGCAAGATAGTGCAGACGACACTCTGGGAGTCGGACCAGTTCATAGTACCGGTGATGCGGGGTAATGCCCGCGGAGGGAAGGGATTGGCAGGAGCGCGATGGAACAGCAGGGACACACCCTCCATACCCAGAGATGGGCGTGGGGTGTCAACAAAACTGTTGTCCATAACTCTACGAGCCAGGGAAGATCCAGCGTGTAAGTTCACGTCTTTAG
>JAGGZZ010000141.1 GCA_021161765.1 Candidatus Methanophagales archaeon
AGACGGGAATGGCACTGAACGCAACAGGAATGCAAGAATTCATGCAGGTAGAAGAAAAAGTAATGGAGGTAAAAAGGAAGATAGAGGAAGGAGATTATGATGCGGCGTATGCAAACCTTGGAAGAGCAGTTTCACGTGCTACAACTGCCTGTGACCGAACGATGAGGACGTTGATAGAGAAAGGGTTGCTGTAATGAACTCATGGGCAAACCACGAGATTTTACGAGATTAACACAAGAAAATAGAAAATTAATTGTTGACACAGATTAACGCACGCCGTTAAATATAGCTCACCCAGCCCACCAAAAGAAAAAATCCGTGTAAATCTCTGTAATCTGAGGGTTTAACACTTTCCGGAATGACTGTAATCGGCATTGCATAACTTTATATAACTAAACAGCAAATAGTTACACATGATGAAAGTAGCGATAAATGGATGGGGGAGAATAGGGCGAATTGTATTCAGAGCGGCGTTACGTAATAGCCCGGACATAAATTTCGTGGCGATAAACAGCCATGCCGCGGAACCTTCCTGGGCAGCACATCTGTTGAAGTATGATTCTGTGCATGGTGTGCAGGAAGGAGAGATAAGAGCGGAGAAAGACACGAATGTGATAGTCGTAAACGGAAAGGAAATAAAGATATTCGCAGCAACCGACCCGGGGAAGTTACCATGGGATGATTTAGGTGTGGACGTGGTTGTAGAATCATCAGGGAAGTTCAGGGAGCGGAAAGACGTATCGAAACATCTTGATGCAGGTTGCAAAAAAGTGATAATAACCGCACCGGCAAAAGACCCGGACGTGACAATTGTTCCCGGCGTCAATGATGAGATGTATGACCATGAAAAGCACGATATAATTTCGCTTGCGAGCTGCACTACCAACTGCCTGGCGCCCGTGGCAAAGGTATTGAACGACGAGTTTGGCATAAACCGAGGGTTCATGACCACAGTTCATTCATATACAAGCGACCAGAGGCTTCTTGATGGAAGACATAAAGACCTGAGAAGAGCTCGTGCTGCGGCTATGTCCATAATACCCACGACAACAGGGGCAGCGGCAGCAATAGGTATCGTATTGCCTTCACTGGCAGGGAAGATGGACGGAATAGCGATGCGCGTTCCCACGTTTAACGTTTCCGTAGTTGACCTCGTAGCAGAACTGGGAGCGGAAGTTACGCGTGATGGCGTGAACAGCGCTTTTGAAAAAGCAGCTAAAACGTCTCTGAAAGGAATCCTTGACGTTTCGTATGAGCCTCTTGTCTCTATTGACCATCTGGGAACGAACTATTCTTCCGTGGTTGACGCACTGTCTACGAGTGTGATAGGCAATAGCAAGGGCGATAGTGGCAACAGCAGTTTAGCTAAAGTGCTGTCGTGGTATGACAATGAATGGGGCTATTCATGCAGAGTGGTGGATATGATAAAGCGTATAGAGGAGAAGGGCGTGTAGAAACAAAGGAAAATGAAGGAACAGCTAAAAGAGTTTCTGACAATAGATGACTTCAACGTAGAAGGAAAAACAGTACTTTTCAGGGCTGATTTGAACTCGGTAGTTAAAGACGGGAAGGTGGAGATGAAGGAGCGGATAGAAGAGAATGCGAAAACGATACGAGAACTCTCGGGAAAAAATGCGAAGGTTGTCGTTCTCGCACATCAAGGACGTGCGGGTGGTAATGATTTTCTGCCGTTGGAGCAGCATGCGCAATTGCTCAGGAATTTTGTGGATTTGGAATACGTTGGTGATATAATAGGGCCTGCCGCAATAGAGGGGATAAAAAAACTGACTGATGGAGATGTATTACTGCTTGACAACGTGAGAATGCTTGCAGAGGAAACGCTGGATAAAACGCCCGAGGAGCATGCAAAATCCATTTTCGTGCGCCGACTCGCCCCGCTTGCAGATATATACATCAATGACGCCTTCTCGGTAGCCCACAGGTCGCATGCGTCTGTGGTGGGCTTCCCGCAGGTGCTGGATGCGGGAATAGGAAGATTAATGGAGCGTGAATTGAGGGCGCTGGGTAGAGCCGTTAACGACATAAAGAGACCCTGTGTCTACGTGCTTGGCGGTGCGAAACCAGAAGAAGTATTTGACATAATGGAGTTTGCGTTGGATATGGGTGTGGACAGCATACTCACAACAGGAGTCATAGGCAGCTTCTTTTTATATGCCAAAGGTGTAATTCCGCTGAAAGTGGATAACCAGCTTTTTGAGCACGTGGGTAGAGCCAGGCGGATAGCGAATCGAGGCGGCAGGCGAATAAAGTATCCCTGGGACGTTGCGATTGAAGTGGATGGTAAGCGAGAGGAGATACCGCTTGATGAAGTACGAGCAAACCAGCCGATATACGACATAGGTGAGATAACCTGTGAGAAATACGGAGAGATAATAAAAAATGCGCGGACGGTGATAATGAAAGGACCTGCGGGAGCATTCGAGAAGGAAGGATTTGCAAAAGGTACAAAAGCGATTTTCAAAGCGATTGCGGATTCTGACGCGTTTTCGCTGCTCGGTGGCGGGCATACATCAGCGGCGATAAGCGATGTGGGGATGGACAAAGAAGAAATGGACCATGTCCATGTCAGTCTCGCAGGAGGAGCATTCCTGAGGTATCTTCTGGGAAAGCCACTGCCCGGGATAGAGGTGTTGAAGAAACGGGGAATAAATAAAAAAAAATAAATCGTTGACACAGATTAACGCAGATTAACACAGATGATAAAATCAACAAGGTCAAACTTAAATAAATCCGCGTAAATCAGTGTAAATCAGTGTCTCAAATAGAAGGATGCTATACGTTATATACATCGAAAAATTTGAACTTTGATGTTTGGAGCTTGTAATTTTTAAGGTCGATGGAAGGAAAAACTTTTGAGGGTATATTATCTTATATAATGTTAACTAACCGGGAGTCGTAGGGTAGCTTGGATATCCTGTCAGGTTCCGGACC
>JAGGZZ010000258.1 GCA_021161765.1 Candidatus Methanophagales archaeon
CATTTGGGCTATGGATGATAAGATCAACCCAGAAAATAGATATATTGCTCAAGTCTGGAACACGGTAAATCATTATAAATCTATTCTGAATGAAAAAATCATTATTTTTGGTGATTTTAATTGGAATATAATCTGGGATGAGAAACCAAGCTATCCTCTTAAAGAGGATTTTCAGCATTTAATCGATTTGTTTGAAGAATATGATATTGTGAGCAGTTATCATCTTAAAAATCAAGAAGAATATGGCTCTGAAACAAATCCAACTCTTTTTATGTACCGGAAAGAGAACAAACCGTATCACGTTGATTACATTTTTGTAAAAAATGAATTACTAAAGAATACATGGAAATTAAAAATAGGTAACTATAAAGATTGGCGTGAATATAGTGACCATATGCCTTTACAGTTAGAATTATAGCAAGGAGCAGTCCTTCGTATAACAGTAGATATGCGGTTTTGTAGACTCCGTCTACTCAACCCAAATCGCCTACGGCGACTTCACATATCCTCAATACGTTATACCCAATTGACTCCAGAACGCAACGCTTCATAGATAAGGAGGTCGAAAATAAATCTAATCAAAACCTACTTCTATCTTCAGCCCCTCCCCTCCTGTCTCCACATCCATAACAAGCGCACCTGCAATTTCCATCGCTCCTTTTAGCCGCTCCCCGGATTCACCCGGCAGGACCACGACAGAACCGACACCACCCATCTCATCCAAACCCCCTGCTCCTGTTACTTTTGCACCCAGTGCACCCAATTCCTGCGAGAGCTTCACGAGTTCGCTTAGTCGTCTCGGAACCACGCCTATTGCATCCAGCAAACCATGATTTATGTTCATCAATGCTCCTAACTTCACAAACTCGCTTTCCTCTATCGCCGTAACTGCCTGTGCCGTTATCGCATCAGAAACATCGAATATAGCGTCGTATATGCTCTTAAAAACTTCTTTTCGCTCTTTAACCTGTTCTACAATTTTCTTTGTCTTTAGTCCCATCTCGGAAAACTTTTTCGTAGCCATACCCATACTCAAAGGTATGCTGCCAATGCAGCCTACAATCAAATTTAGTTCCGCTAAGTGCAATCGCTTCACCTCGCCTTCCTTTACCAACACATAGCCACCATACGTTGAGATTGCCGTATCAATAGGACTCGCAGCGCCTTGAACCCTGCGTTCGACACGGTTTGCATCTTCTCTTATCACGTCCAAATCACCGTTTACGCCAAAATACGCTTTGAGTGCTGCGATGGTAGCAACACAAGTCGCTGCTGAAGAACCCAGCCCGGCAGAAAGCGGTATCTCGGACTTTATTTCTATCTCTACCCCCTCTCCTTCACCTATTCCATATTTCTCTTCAAGATACCGTATTGATTCTCTGACATACGCAATTGCATTTGCCGCAGCGTCATAATCCTTATATGGCCGTGCCTTCTCTTCTCCCGTGACTAAATCCATTTCCAGACCAAAAGTAGGGATACTCGCTATTTTTACGTGATACCCGCCCCTTTCCCTGCTTGACGCTTCCACTACAAGCCGCCGGTTTATAGCAGCAGCTAACGCTCGTTTACCATACACCACGAAATGCTCTCCAAATAGAATCACCTTAGCAGGGACAGATGCACGTATTTTTTTCATCATGTTTCATTCACCACCGATTTAGAAGGTTTGAAAGAAAATTAATCAACAGATAAACGTCTAAGCATCTTATTAACCATTTGACGTTTGTCTTGATCTAAAATATCATTTCTTAAGAGAGCTTTTAAACTTCTCACAATTTCTTTCTTAAGGTCTACAAAAGTGTTTTCAGACCATTTAGTATAATGTGTAATAGAAGCAAGCCAATATGCTGACCACGTCAGGTATTCTTTCAATTTTGGATGATTTTTAAAAATATCCAATCGGAAATAATTAACATCACACCCCTTAGATTTCTTTCTTATTCTTGTAATGTGACTGATACCATGAAAACTGTGAGCAATCGTTTTACTACTGAATAGCTCATCAGTCAGGCTACAGCCAAGTCGCTCTTTAAAGTTCGAAAACGTATTAACTAAGTCACAAAATTTCTCTGTTGATAAAGGCATAGGCAATGCCAATTTTTGCAAATAGTCTATGGTTTCAATCAGATGTTTTTCCGCCTTTAAAAGTTCTTCTTTAGGATAAAAAACCTTCGAGTTTGTCAAGGGGTAGATTCTACCTTGAACTGATGGTACTACTTCTTTAACCTTTGTTTCATACTGTGCAGGAACCAGAATCATTTTTATAAATCGTGTTGGGATTAAGTCGCTACTCTCAAGCGAGGGGTTTCCGTAAAATGCAATGAATTCTGCAGAGCGAAATTTATTTGATTCTCTTCCCGCGTTTGGTACACTAAATATAGTCGGCCAATCGAAGTTTTTATAAATTCTTTTAGAATAACTTGAAAAATCACTTGACGCTAAGTTTTGTTCGCTGATGCTCCAGTATACTCTATCGCTCTCGAAAAAGGCACTTAGTCTCATTTCAAGAATACAAACAATCCCGTATGTATCATTATGTTTATCTGCGGCTAAAAGAAGAGCATTTCGTTGAAATGCAGAAGAAGTGTCATTTAAGGGATTCCAAAGGAAGCTAACGCATTCATGTATTCTTTTGTCAATTTCGACAAAAGATGAAACTTCCTGCCCTAATTTCAAGGATTTATCTCGCCGTTTTTGCACCTCTTGCCCAGAAAGATCTGTTACATCCCGGTCCATCATTGCTCTGCATTTAATCCCTCCATCAGCAATGATGCTTTTCAAGTTAAATAGTGGGATCAAATAATAAACATTGACTTCGTCATCACCAGCTTCCAAAAAATTATAAAGTTCATTTCTTGCTTCTTTTAAAGCATCGGTAGCTAAAAAATCTAAAAAATCCTTTCCAAGATTATCCATATTATCCACCTTCCGAGAACAGCGGTGTTTGATAAGGGCTATCGTTTATTCTGGGATGACCTATCAAAAAAGCGTATAGTTTTTCAATATTCTTTTTTCCTATAATACCCGATTCTATCAAACGTGGTAAACTCCTAATATTTTCTTGTTGCAATGCTTTTATAATTTTCTCCATATAACGAGGTTGGATATCAGAAATTTTTGACAAATCTTTTATATTCAAATATCTAGACTTGACAATATTATTAAGTTTTTCAAACAATGGGTCACTTGCATCAGGATCAAAATCATAAACTTCTATATCTATGTCTGTAAGGTTTGATAAGTAATTCCTCATAATTTTTTTTATTGTTTCGATAGGTATACCTCCATTCATCGCTCCCATCCATGGAAAAGCCGCAGATTTAATACCTGTATCTCGATAGCTACTGACAAATTCTTTTAAACAATTTTCTATCCATTCAACTTTGGATGGCTGTTTCCAATCGTTTTTTATAACAAAGTTTAAAATCCATGTTTCCCCTCCTCGATAAGGTAATATCTGTCCCGGTTGTAGTTCTCCCTTTTCACAAACACATTGATATTCTTTAAAAATTTTTGGGTAACGCCTTCTAAATTCTAAAGCAATTCCCTTTCCCATAACACCAACACAATTAACAGTGTTCACAAGTGCCTGCGCTTTTGAATTAAATATGCTCCCTCTAACTTCTTTATATGACATCTCTAACCCTTCATGCTTTTTTTTTCGCTCGTGTTTTGATATATAACACCTACCTATAAGATAAAAATTTTGTCGTGAACAATTCATAAAGATTTTCTATTCTCGCATCACATGTCGATTCTGCCCCTACACCTATAACAGCACAACCTGCGGATTTACCCGCCATAAAATCGCTTTCTGTGTCGCCCACGAGTACCACGTGCTCGGGCGTTGTTTTTAACCGCTCACATGCCTTTATCACCATCTCTGCATCGGGCTTTCCCCGCTTCACCTCGTCTCCTGCAACGACCACGTCAAAACAGTGTGATAGATGGAAATGGTTTAATATCCGGTGAACGTTCTTCTTTGGCGTGTTCGTAACCAATCCCGCTTTAAGTTTATACTCTTCTCTTACACGATTCAATATCTCTTTTGCACCGGGAAATAGCTCTATAAGCTCTATCAACTGCAACTGCTCGTTCATGCAGTACCTTGCAGCTTCTCCATTCAGATTCAATGCATTCAGGTTATGCTCGAGGTCGGGTCCCCAGCATTTCAGCATAAACTCTTCCCTGCTCATCTCTTGCCTCTCATAAGCCTTTAACATCTTATTAAACGCTTGATACCAGCATTCGAATGAGTTTATCAATACACCGTCAAGGTCGAATAAAACCGCCTCTATCTTTTTCATTGTATATATCTGTGAAGTATAACTTATATGTCCTTTTATATATCAAATATTCGTAAAAGTTACACGCAAATCTGGCAAGTGTAACTTTATGGATGTTGCATTTCTTCTCAGTGGAACCATTGCTTATAGATTTCATGCCCCTTCAAAACTTCCTTCGCTCTTTCTCTCTCTTCTTGATGATTTTTAATGAAGGAAAACATAAGTTCCGCAGCCTCCGACTTACATGTTTTGCACGTCCTTTTCCCGTTTTTGCATTCCTCAAAGATTTCTTTTACGTGGTCGTCTTCTTCAATTAGATGGGACATTAGAAGGTCATAAACCGTGCATTGTTCCGGTAATCCGCCATATTTCTTCTGCTCTTCTACGGTTACTCTTCCACCCGTTTTTGCTCGTTTTACTTTCCTCGCTGCTTCTTCCGGTGGTTCAGTCAGCGCTATATAGCTCTCAGGGATGCTTGAAGACATCTTCCCACCAGTTAACCCCTGCATAAATCTGTGGTAGGTAGCAGCAGGCAAAAAGAATCCATATCCGCCGTATTTTATCTCCACGTCCCGCACTATTTTTTCTACTGCCTGTACAAATAGCTTATCACTAAGGTCTATATCTAAGTGATATTTATGCTTTACCACATGCAGAACTCCTTGTAACTCGTCTACCCCTTTCTTTAACTCACCTAACGCTTCCCGCACCAGATAAGCCGGTTTAATATCTACACGTATCCTTTTTTTCTTATCATCCCATTTCTTCTCTACACGGAACATTCGCATTCTCGAGGCTATGTCCCTCGTCAGTCTTATATGCGGGTCCTGGTCAACGCCAACCGGGATGACGGCAGGCTTTGGTCCACCATATTCGAGGAGTTGTGGCTGCAGTATATCCGCATTCTGCATCACTACGCTTATCATGTGAGATATGTTTACATCACCAGAGAAACCATATATCGCGGATACTTCGCTGAAATTAACCTCTCGTCCGAGTTCAAAAGCGAGGTCACGCAGCTTTGTATTCTCCGATTGGAAGTATATGTGCCCTTTTTCAACGTCAAAACCTAACGCTACAAGGCTTAATATATATTCATTGAGTCCAATTTCCTTGCATTCCTTCCATGACGTTCCTCGAACGGAATGCGACTCCATATCCGCTATGCATGCAAAGGCATCGCCTCCCATGCGTTGATGCCATATAATCTCATCCATTACCATCTTACCGCCTAAGTGGATTCTACCGGAGGGCATGAAACCACTCATCACTGCAAATTTGCTCCGCTCATTCATCGCCTTCAGTACTTCTTCGTAACCACGATGTCCGACGATTATACCTCTCCGCATGTATAGATGCGGCTCCTCTATCCTGTTCAGTAGTTCCTTAAAAGGAGAAATGCCAAACTCCGTAAATAGCCTCGCATAATCTTTTATATCCGCAACACCCCATGGGTCTATCTCTATCTTATCTCCGACCATCCTCCATTCTCCTCTCGTAATTGTATAGCCCTGTAAAATCCAAAATCCCAATACACACCAATACTACCAATCTCGCTAAGCGCGAAATACAAAATCTAAATACTACCAAATTTTTGGGATTTGGTAATTGGGATTTACTTGGGATTTGGTAGTATTTGACATTGGGTTTTTTCATTCGATTATCTCCTTTCGCTCTTCACCACCTCTATTTCATAATCATGTATTACCGGGTTGGCAAGAAGTTTTCTGCACATTTCTTCTACTTCCTGCTTCACCTTTTCTTCGTCTTCTCCCTCTCCTTCTCCTGGCTCTACTTCTATCCTGAAAGATTTTAGTGATTTTACGCTACGCACGTCTCTAAACCCGAGCAGATTCAGCGCTTTTTTCGTGTTCTCGCCTTCCGGGTCTGCAACTCCACGCTTCAGTTTTATCGTTACGTTTAGTTCCATCATCATCACGTTTTTCTATTAATGTTTCTATAAAATAACCACAAGATTACACAGATTTACACGAGAGCAACACAATAGCAGCGATAGCTTTTCCGTGTTTCATTAACGATTTTTTTCCATATTAATGCTATATCTTGTTGTATATAAAGTAAGGCTTCCTTCTATTTAAGACATGGATTATCTCTTTTTGTTAGGCAGGTGAGATATTTTTAACGGCATTGCTCCTTTCATCTGTATCAATCTGCGTCAATAATTTATTTTCTATTTTCTTGTGTTAATCTCGTGAAATCTCGTGGTTTGTTAATAGCAATTTGTTACTTGAATGACTATAGTTTAAATAAAAATAAATCACCGCCATGAACGCTTTCTCTTTGCTCAACGCTGAGATTCAAAATGTATTAGAAAAGACAGAGAAGTTTTCCGCTCGTGCGCCCACAGAACCACAGGAATTAGGCATTCCGCTCATTTTAGAAGGAAAAGACGTATTGCTCATAGCACCTACGGGTTCTGGCAAGACCGAAGCTGCCGTTCTACCGGTGTTTCAGAAGATACTGGAAGCGAAAGAGAAGGAACGAAACAGTGAGAAAAAGGGTTTCTACGCTCTTTATATCACGCCTTTACGCGCTTTGAATCGCGATATGCTTTCAAGGCTGGAGCAGTGGGGAGCCCAACTCGGCATCACCATAGAAGTTCGACATGGCGACACCAGCACGTATGCAAGGAGGAGACAAGCCTTAAACCCACCTGATATGCTCATCACCACACCGGAAACGATACAGGCGATGATCCCGGGAAAAAGGCTGCGAGAGAGTTTGAAATCGCTGCGGTACGTGATAATAGATGAAGTGCACGAATTAGCGAACTCCAAACGAGGAGCACAGCTTGCAGTTGCGTTAGAACGAATGGCAGAACTTGCAGGTGATTTCCAGCGAATATGTCTGTCCGCGACCGTTGGGAATCCGGAAGAAGTAGCGAAATTCTTCGCCGGTTGTGGGCGTGAGAAGATGCAGGTTGTAAACACGGACACGGATTCCACAAAAGCGATTGAAATAGAGGTTTTAAACCCCCAAAAGACGAAAAGAGATGAAAAGAAGGCAAAAGAGCTGGGCGTTGACCCCGAAGTGATAGCTCATGTAAGAACCATAAGGACGGCGGTGAAAAAGTGCAAATCGAGCTTGATATTCGTGAACACGAGAAGAGCGGCGGAGATGCTCGCTTCGGTTATAAACAAGTTTGAATCCGGGTTAATCGGCGTTCATCACGGCTCACTGTCAAAAGAGATAAGGATAGAAGCGGAGGACAAATTCAAACAGGGAGCGATAAAAGGCCTTATTTGCACCAGTTCAATGGAACTCGGCATTGACATCGGCTCGATTGAACTCGTGATTCAATATACATCGCCACGCGAAGTAGCGAGATTGGTGCAGCGTGTAGGACGTGCCTCGCACTTCGTTAAAAAAATTTCCACGGGCAAGGTCATTGCCCTTACCCCTGACGATATAGCGGAATCGTTGGTGATTGCACGAAGAGCAAGGGATGGAGAAATAGAAGACATAAAGCTGAAGGAAGGTTCACTGGACGTCTTAGCAAATCAAATTTGTGGTATGCTGCTGGACGTTGGTGCCGTTTCGACGGATAAACTCTATTCGCGGATACAAAGGGCGTATCCGTTCAGGAACGTTTCTTTTGACTCAATGATGCGTGTGATAGAGCAGTTAGAGGAGGAGAGATTGGTAAGAATAGATGGGGGGGATATACGGCGGAGTAAAAGCACGAGAACGTATTATTACGAGAATCTTTCGATGATTCCGGACGAGAGGAAATATGAGGTGTATGACATGGTAAGCGGGAAACTGATTTGCCTGCTGGACGAGCGGTTCATGCTGAATTTCGCGGCTCCCGGTGCGTTATTCGTTGCAAAGGGCGAAACGTGGCGGATAGTGGATTCGGATGTAGAAACAGAGAAAGAAAAGATAAACGTAGAACCCGGTGTAAAGAGGGAAGGCGAGATACCCAAATGGGAAGGCGAGGAAATACCCGTTCCTTTTGCGGTTGCACAGGAAGTAGGTGAGTTAAGAAACAAAATCGCTTCTTTTTTCGCTTCTGATTCGAGTTCGGCGGTGGGGAAGATTGCGGATTTAGAGACGGATTTGAAGCGGGAATATGGAGTACGGGTGAATTCCTCCTGTTTGGAAACGCTCATAGACCTAATAAAAGAGCAGATTAAGGAAAAGTGTCCCGTGCCAACGGCGAAGGAAGTGGTTGTAGAGACGACGAAAGACGAAAAGGAAATGGTGATAAACGCTTGCTTTGGGCATCGTGTAAACGAGACGTTTGGACGGCTGATTGTCGCTTTACTCGGCGCTCGACTCGGCACGGACATTTCCATGGAGGTAGACCCCTACCGGATAAAATTAAAATCCGGAAGAAGGATGAAGAAAGAAGCCCTGCAGCAGACGTTGAACTCAATTGAACCTGAATTCGTCCAGCCGATATTAGAAAAGACACTGAAAAACTCCTTTCTGCTTAAATGGGAGCTGTTGAACGTGGCGAAGCGTTTCGGTGCGCTGCGTAAGGACTTTGATAGGAAACGGATTTCCGCCGATACGTTAGTGAAATTATTCTCGGGGACGCCGATATACGAAGAGACCGTGAATGACATCTTCGCTGATAAGCTTGACGTGGAGCGAACGAAAGAAGTATTGAGGGGGCTAAAATCAGGCGAGATAAAGCTCTGTTTTTCTTCATGCGGGTTAGGGTTAAGTCCCATTGGCGCCTCCGGGTATTTGAGTTGGCGTGACGTACTGGCGTCTGAACGAAACGAAAGTGTGATTATAGATGCGTTAAGGAACAGAATAATGAACGATAGGGTGATTTTATTCTGTGTGAATTGTAAGCGCTGGGAATCGCAAAAGCGAGTGAAAACGGTAATTGAATCAGGGACGGAATCGCTTGTTTGCCCGTTTTGCAACTCGAGGTTGATTGCCGCGTTAAAACCGTGGGAGAAGGAAGAAATCAAGATTGTGAGAAGGACAGGTTCCGCTGTTGAAAAGGAGAATAAAGCGCGTGTGAAAAGAGTGTATCGAAACGCAAATCTGGTTTTGTCGCATGGCGTTCTCGCCGTGATTGCTCTTGCGGCTCGTGGCATAGGTCCGGAAGTGGCATCAAGAATAATACGGAGGTCTAAAGACATAGCGGGCGAGTATGAGTACGAGTATGACTTTTATCGTAATATACTGGAGGAGGAGAGGAGGTATATGAGGACGAAGAGGTTTTGGGAGTTATAGGCATTCTGAAAAGTATTAACCACAAGATTACGCAGATTTTCACAAGATTATCTATTGTATATAAAGTATAACATTCTTCTATTTGAGACACAGATTTACACGGATTTACACGGATTTACGCAGATTCATTTTAGTCTAACCGTGTTGATTCTTAGCATCTGTGTTAATCTGTGTCTATAATTTATTTTCACAAAAAGCCTAACAGCGAACATGGAGGAAAAGAAAGAGCGGAAAATACTGCAAGTTGCCCTTGACGTGCTCGAGCTGGAAAGGGCGATAGAAATAGGGAGAGAGTGTTTAGAAGGCGGCGCTGACTGGTTAGAGGCGGGAACGCCGCTAATAAAAAGTGAAGGAATGAATGCAATAAGGGCATTGAAAGATGCTTTTCCCGAAGTGAATATCGTTGCAGACATGAAAACGATGGACACGGGTGCGATAGAAATGGAGATGGCGGCGAAATCCGGTGCTTCGGTGGTCTCTATACTTGCGGTTGCCGATAACGCCGTGATAGAAGAGGCGGTAAAATCCGCTCGTAAATACGGTGTGGCAGTTATGGTGGATATAATGAACACCGAAGACCCGGTGAGGAGAGCGAAGGAGCTGGAAGAGATGGGTGTGGATTACGTCTGTGTGCACGTGGGAATAGACCAGCAGATGCGGGGAATGGATGTGTTAAGTCTTCTGGAAAACGTATCGGCTGCAATAAGTACACCATTAGCAGTAGCGGGTGGTATAGATGCGGAAATGGCATCAGAAGCGGTGAATCTGGGTGCCGACATCATTATTGTGGGCGGGAACATAACGAGGTCCGCGAAGGTGCGTGACTCAACGATAAAGATAAGAGAAAGAATGGATTTGGGGACGGTAGAAAAAGAAGAGACAAAGGATGCGAAGAAGAGAACATTGGATGCCCGGATTTTCGAGTTGTTTATGCAGGTGTCCACACCGAACATTTCGGATGCACTGCATCGTAAGGGAGTAATGCAGGGTATAAAACCGGTATTTGATGATAACATAAAGCTCGTGGGCA
>JAGGZZ010000244.1 GCA_021161765.1 Candidatus Methanophagales archaeon
ACCTCAATTGTTTTTTGCATCTTCTTTACACCTCCTCTAACGTTATAAATCATTATTGTTTTCTGAGTATAAAAAGGTAGTTCTTGCACACCGACAAGGAATACCGACCGCTGATGGCGGGATACGCGAATTATCCGTCACCGACAGGAGTGCCAGAGTTCAATGCGCTCGGATTGGTCGCGTGGATACACTTTTTCTTTTTTTACAAAAAAGAAAACCTGTGCTAAAAGAAAAAAACTTTATATAAGGTTAAGATTTATTTACGTAACATGAAAGAAACGGAGGGGAATGATTCTACAATGGACGTAATAGGAAGGATAAGCGTCTTGGAGGGAAAAGTAAGCGAACATGACCGGATATTTGATATGATAAATACGAGATTGGGCGAGATGAACAAGAGGATAGATGGAACGAATGAGAGAATAGATAGCTTAAGGTTGAGCGTGGACAAGAAGATAGATGACGTGAATAAGAGGATAGAAGGAATGGACACGAGGATAAATTCAAGGATAGAAGGAATGGACATAAGGCTAAACGGAAGGATAGATTCAAACTTCAAGTGGATGCTCGGTGTTCAAATAACAATGTGGATTACAATAATAGTTGCTATTCTTTTACACTAATCTTTTTACTTTACACACCAACAGTGCACTCGGATTGGTTGTGTTGATACACTTTTTCTTTTTTTAGACACGGATTTCGCAGATTGACACAGATTATGTTTTTAAGGGATTGGGATTATCTCTAAGAAATCAACTCGTTTGAAGTCGGGGTCGAAGGTGGCGATTTTATTGATTCCGTGATGTTTGCAAGTAGCGGCGATTAGAGCGTCGTTGGGGAGAAGATTATACTTTCTCATTAACAGAATAAACTCATCCCTATCAAGCTGATCTTGAAATATGTCAACCTCCGAAGAATCCAAAAGATTGTAAAAATCTTTAAAATCTCTCTCGCAGAACGAATAACCTTTTTTTGAGATATAATCCCTGAAAGCATGAATATTTTTGATACCAAGCTTGTTAAACGCTTTTGTCCTTGCGATAACAAAAAGTGTCTCATTTATAACTATTCCTGATATGCACAGCTCCTCTTCCATGCTCAAAATCTTCTCTGCTTTGTCGCTAAGAGAAGTTTCATAAAGGTAATTGATAAAGACGTTTGTGTCAACGAATATCATTTGCCTCGAGTTCGAACTCCTTTAACAACTTTTCGTCAACTTCCCCCAGTATTCCCCGGTATTTTTTTAACTTATCGCTTTTTGTTATCTTTATAGGGATTTTAGTTCCATCGGGTATTTCCACGGGCTCCAACGGCTTAAACACTCCCTTTTCATACACAACCTCAATTGTTTTTTGCATCTTCTATACCTCCTTTACCTCTATGTTATAGATATTGATTCTTGAGTATAAAAAGATAGTTCTTGCACACCGATGATGACTGCCGACCGGTGATGGCGAAATACGAGAACTATCCGGCGCCGACGGGACCGGAACCAACACCGACACCAATGCCAACGCCAACACCGGGACCGGGACCGGTAGGAGTGCCAGAGTTCAATGCGGTGGGATTGGTTGCGTTAGTTGGCGTGTTGAGCGTGGTGCTTGCGGTGACGACAGTGGGCAGGAGGAGGCAATAGGCAATGGGCAATAGGGAACAGGCAATGAAAAAACACAAAATTTTCCCTGGGTTTCTTTTTTTCCGGGGACAATAAGGTAAAAAAACCACGAGATTTCACAAGATGGACACAGAAGAAAGATGGAAATAAAATAAATAATCTTGTGGAAATCTGTGTAATCTTGTGGTTAAAGTGAACAGCGCAAAAAATGCAAAATTTTCCCCCGGTTTCTTTTTTTCCGGGGACACTTTTTCTTTTTAGGAAAAAGAAAACCTGTGCTAAAAGAAAAAACAAACTTGTTTCTTTAGTCAAGCTTTCTTTTCCGCGAAGCTGCGAAGCATTTTTGGTCAAACTTTTTCTTAAAGTTTGAAAGAAAGGTTGTTAGTCAACTTTTTTACCGGAGGTAAAAAAGTTGTTTTTAAGGGATAAGAAGAAAGGATTTAATTGGGTGATGGAGAATGGGAACAGGAATAGGAATAGAGATGGAGAAGATAAGGATAGTGGATAAGAATGAGCACGTGGATAAAGGGAAAGAAATTTATGCGAAGATAAAGGCTAAGCTAGAGCCCGCACACAAGGGTGAGTTTGTAGCGATTGAGGTGGATACTGGGGATTATTTCGTGGGAAAGGACCCAATAGAGGCGGATGAGAAAGCGAGGGAGAAATATCCTGATGCGGTTTTCTTTCTGGCAAGGATAGGTTATAGAGCGGCATTTGTTCGCAGGTGATCACATGGAAGGTTACGTAGATGAATATGGACAGGGAAGGGTTAGAGTTGGAGTTATAGGAAGAAAAAAGGAAATAGCGGTAGATGCAGTAATTGATACAACACTTTTTCTTTTTTTACAAAAAAGAAAACCTGTGCTAAAAGAAAAAATAATTCCAAACACCAAATCCCAACGTAACGCAGTTCGAGGGAGGAAAAGTAAGCCTAAACCTAAAACCTTTAAAGATTTTTCCCCCGGGTTTCTTCTTTCCGGGGGTTGTTTTCTTTTTTTATTCCGGTGTGATTATTTCTAAAAAGTCAACTCTTTCAAAGTCGGGGTCGAAGGTGGCGATTTTATTGATTCCGTGATGCTTGCAAGTAGCGGCGATTAGAGCGTCATTTGGCAAACTAAAATTGTTACTTGTTTACCGCTGAGCCCGCAGAGAACACAGAGAGTCAGAATAGGTGTGAGGTCTTAGATTTTAGGTTTCAGGGCTACTCACACCTGACAACTCACACCTCATACCTTCTGTCATCTCTGCGCTCTTCGTGATCTCGGCGGTAAATATCCTATACCATACCCATTTTAGCCTTTATTATTTCTATCTCTCGTTCGATTCTGTTGAACCTCTCCTCCATATATGTTTTCAGGTCTTCTCTTAAACCCCTTATTTCTCCTATGGTTTCATCTTGCTTTTCTAACATCTTCTTTCCTATCTCCACTGATTCTTCACCAAGCTCAACAGACCTTTCACCAAGCTCAACAGACCTTTCACCAAGCTCAACAGACCTTTCACCAAGCTCAACAGACCTTTCACCAAGCTCAACAGACCTGTGAAGTAATTTCCCTGCGGTATCCAGGCGTTCAGCTATTTCTTCTCCCCATTCCCCTCTTTTTATCTCAAAGTATTCAAATTCCGCTTTAAAATCTTCAAAATTAACTTCTGTGCTCTCCACATCTATCGGATACTTCTTTATTTTTATTTTTTCGATAAACTGGTCTATATTCTCATCTTCGCCTTCCGCAACGATTCTAACGTCATAAGGTTTAACGTTCTCTACGAATCCCGTTATTTTCAATTTCCTCGCTATCTCCTCCACCTCATCTCGATATCCAACCCTTTGCACTCTACCTTTCGCAATAATCACTACTCTTTTCATTTTGCATCCCCTAATGATTTTATGATTTATTTATATGCTATATAAAGCTCAAGCTCAAGGTTTTACCGAAGGTAAAAAGTTGTTGGTAAAGCTTTTCTTTCCAAGAAAAGGTTTTTAGACACAGATTACGCAGATTGACACAGATGGAAATCTCTTTTCCTCTTTTCTCAAAATAAGCAATATACAATATTTATAAATCTTCAGATATAATAACATAAAATAGAAAAGCTTATATAGGTGGTAGAAGAATTTTGCATATATATAAAAATAAGAAGGCGGGGGGCGAAAAAATGCGAAGCAAAATATTACTATGTATTTTAGCTTTAGCGCTTATTTCCACGCTGATGGCGCCAGGTGTCGCGGCTGAGGGAATAAATATAACAGAAGAATGGAACATGACGTTCGGAGGAGCAAGCGATGATTATGGCTATTCCGTCCAGCAAACTACTGACGGCGGTTACATCCTCGCAGGCGACACGCGTTCTTACGGCGCGGGTGATGCGGATATATGGTTGATAAAGACCGATTCAAAGGGAAATGAACAGTGGAGCAGAACCTTTGGAGGGACGAAGGCAGACCTTCTGGACCGCGGCTCCGTCCGGCAGACCTCTGACGGCGGATACATCATCACTGGATACACATATTCTTACGGCGCTGGCGCCGGTGATGCGGATGTCTGGTTGGTCAAGACAGACGAAAATGGAAATGAAGTTTGGAACCGGACTTTCGGAGGAGCGGGTCTTGACTGGGGGCATTCTGTTCAGCAGACTTCTGATGAAGGCTACATAATTGCGGGACGTATAATACCTCCTTACGCCGGCGCTCGTGCCGATGCATGGCTGATAAAAACCGATTCAAATGGTGTTGAACAGTGGAACAGGACTTTCGGCGCTGACGGCTGCGAGTATGCCGCTTCCGTTCAGCAGACCGCGGACGCGGATGGCGGTTACATCATGACAGGGCGCACAACTTCTTTCGGCGCTATCGAGGCTGACGCATGGCTTATACGTACGGATTCAGATGGGGTAGAGGAGTGGAACCGGACGTTTGGAGGAGCGAACTACGATTATGGATATTCAGTTCAGCAGACCGCGGACGGCGGCTATGTAATAGCGGGGAGCACTAACGGTCGCCAGGACGTATGGCTGATAAAGACATGTCCAGATGGAACAGAAGAATGGAACACTATTTTTGGTGGTCCCGCCAAGGATGAAGGTTATTCAGTCCAGCAGACCGCGGATGGCGGTTACATCGTTGCAGGCTATACGGAGTCCTACGGCACTGCCAGTTCGGCTGACGTATGGCTTATACGGACTGATTCAGATGGTATTGAACAGTGGAACATGACCGCAGGAGGAGCGGGAGTGGAGAAAGGCTATTCGGTCCACCAGACGGCAGATGGTGGCTATATCGCAGCAGGTTACACAAACTCTTTCGGCGCTGGTGGTTATGACCTCTGGCTGATAAAATTATCATCGTCAACTCCGATAGTGTGGCAATACGAAGGACTTATTAACCCCATAGATGCCGAGCGGCTTGCCAATAACAATACGCTTATCACTGAGTTCGGTAACCATTCTGTTGTCGAAGTAACACCAACTGGCGAAACCGTATGGCGGTATGGAGACGGGACGGCAGGCTCAGGGGAAAATCAACTTAACAGTCCTGTTGATGCCGAACGGCTTGCCGGGAACAACACGCTTATCACCGACCGCAATAACCACCGCGTTATTGAGATAACCCAAGCTGGTGAAATCGTTTGGCAGTATGGAACTACCGGAACATCCGGTTCAGGTACTGACCAACTGCACAACCCGATGGATGCCGAGCGGCTCGCCAATGGCAACACGCTTATCGCCGACCGGCTTAATAATCGTGTCATTGAAGTGAACCCGGCTAAGGAAATCGTGTGGCAGTATGGAATTACCAATCCTTTTGACGCCGACCGCCTTTCCAATAACAATACATTGATCGTTGAGTACACGAACCACCGCGTTATCGAAGTGAGCCCGGATAAGGAAATCGTATGGCAGTATGGGACGGGAACGGCGGGCTCGGGTGTGAATCAGCTTAACTATCCGGAGGATGCCGAGCGACTCGCCAATGGCAACACGCTTATTACTGACAGCCTTAACCATCGTGTCATCGAGGCGAACCCGGCTAATGAAATCGTATGGCAGTATGGAACGACAGGAACAGCGGGCTCAGGGGCAAACGAGCTCAATCACCCGCGAGATGCCGAGCGGCTCGCCAATGGTAACACGCTGATTGCCGATTGGGATAACAGCCGTATCATCGAAGTCCGCGCGGCACCGGAAGAGGAAAAGGAAGAAGAAATTGACTTGCTTACAACTGCTATCGAAACACCGCCAACACCGTATGTCAATTTCACCAGCACGATTAGAGCTACGGTAAAGAACAACGGCACGGGTGATGCTCCTTCGTTCAACGTCTCGTTAAGTGCTGACGGTAACATGGTGGATAAGATAGAGGTATCTGGATTGGATGCGGGCGAGAGAGTAGTTGTAAACCTTTACTGGACTCCCTCAAGCACCGGCGACTTTGAACTTTGTGTAATCGCGGATTGCGACTTCGAGGTAAATGAAAGTAACGAAGGCAACAACGTGCTGTGTGAGAATGTGTCCGTCCTTTCGT
>JAGGZZ010000243.1 GCA_021161765.1 Candidatus Methanophagales archaeon
GCTTTTATACACCTCCCAGAGGTTAGCGGCGAAAACGTCCATTGTAAGTCTGCCTTCAAGAATATCCTTGTGCGGTATGGCAATCGTAGAAAAAGGTTTCATTCAAACAACCTCCTTTGAATAGTTGTTTGTTTTACTTCATTTATTAATCTTTCCTTTCCCGCAAGAAACCCATCAAGTAGTTTCTTCTCTTTGCTTTCCAGCGGTAATGTCTCAGATATTGCCTGTGCAACGCGGTAAAAAGCATCTTTGTTACCCCACCCGGTCTCTGCAAGCACTTCCTTCATTTCGTCCCTTTTCCCTTCTTTCCATAAAATTAGCACATAGTGGAGCGCATCTATAAGTTCATTATTAGCCAATAGCGAATAGCCATTAGCCATTTCCCTATTGCCTATTGCCTTTTGCCTTTTGCCTTTTGCCTGCTGGCTATATCTTCCCTATCCTGAGGTCCCAGAACACTTATAAACTCTTTCTCTTTCTTTATGAACCCCCTGTTCCACTCCTTTGTGAGGTCAATTCCTGTGCTTTGAGCAAGTTTTCTCGCATCGTCAAAAGTGACACGCACTTCTTTATAAGTCCATCTCCAGAGGATGTAGAACTTGGTAAGTGGTGACAGTTCTCCCGCTATGCCATTATGCAATATTTGCCTCACTGCGTAATCAGTTACCACATCGCGAACAAAATCGAGTAGTTTATCCGCCCTTATTATATTTCCTTCGTAATCCATAACCTTTTCATATTTACCAAAAATTTCAATTGCGGAGCCTATTGCTGCGATGTAATAATCAGCACCAGAAATGCCTTCTTGCCATAATCTTTCGAGTTTTTCGTAGATGTATCTTTTTATTTCCTCTTTAACTTCGTTTAGCCAGCCTGTTTCGTTTCTTTCCATCTTGCGAGCAACAAAGTAAATTGATGACATAAGCGAAGCTGTTCCTTAGGCATTTAATTTCCCTCTCATTTCTGTATGAATGGGCCACGAAGCGGTGATAACCAAACCAGAATCCAATAACGAGTTTATCAATGTCTCCCAGCCAGATGTTGATCTATGAGTATAAACAATGGTGGCAATGCCATTTGGTTTAAGAACCCTGTGAGTTTCCTGGAATGCTTTCTTGAGGTTTTCTTCAAAGAATGCTTTTGCATCGCTTTTTTCAGCATGCCTTATAGAATCCGCCACTATCTCTTTGGATTTAGGCGTTAAAGGAGTTGAAAATAAATCAGGATACAAATCTCCAACTGTCCTTTTCAACCATACATAAAAGAAGTCGGATAGATTGCTGTAATAAACGTTATCATAATAAGGTGGGTCGGTGAAGATGGCATCGAAGAAGTTATCGGGATATGGGAGAGAGGTGGCGGAGGATTGGGTTATGGTGGCAGGGGTGGAATTACTTGAAACGTGCTTAATTGTTTCCAACATTGGCTCTAAATCCCAATGCCCCCGCGAATCACTAAACGGGTTCACTTCACCATAATCCCAAATCATAGACAAAGCTTGCCTATCAAATACTCTTTCAAAAGAAATTGCATCTGATCTCCATCGAACAAGAGAACATAAATGTGTTGATAACCTATCTATCCCTAACCCTAAATACGTCACCACAGCCTTTGCATATTCTTCATCGCATCCGTTTTCAATCATCTTCTTATAAGCTTCTCTCACCTTCTCCACAAATATAATCAAAGCCAATTTCTGCCTTGTGTTGAAAAGGTCGCCAAATTTATACATTCCATAATGTAAAACAGCTATTTGGTTTCCACCAGTCCTAACTAACCCTTCATCAGGCACGGGGTCAATCCCCCACTCTTCCTTCAACTTTGTTCTTTTCTCCTCAAGATATTTCTCTACTTCCCTGAAAACTTCTAAATCTTTCCCTGTGGCAACCCTATAAGTTTTTCCTTTCTTTTTCGGATGATGCAATACAGTAGCAATCATCCTTTGTGAAGCTTTCCCTTCCTGAAAGAGCTTTCTCGTGGTGTTTGCATCAACAGTTGAACCGCAGACCAGACATCTTGCAACTGCTCCTTTTACTGTTCCTTTTGCAGGATCAAAGTTAGCCAGCAGGGATTGGGCATCGGGCATTGGGGTTTGACTATCGGTTACCATCCATTGCCCATTCAGTAATGGGTTAGGCATTTGGGATTGGGAATTGGGGAACAGTTCCTCACTAATTCCTGACTCCTGATCCCTAATCCCTAAAATATCTTTTCTCGCTTTTTCAATAATCGTAGGATTTAAAGAGTTCTCCCATTTTGAGAGGTCTATGATAAACTGCCTGCGCTTGTCCCATTCTACATCATTTTCCGGAGCAGGGATTAGAGCGGCATAAGCAGTGGCACGAGAGGATGCTAAGGGTCTGCGAGCCCACCAGATATGAAGCGTGGAGATATGTCCGTGCCTTATGTTCTTTTCTCTTGCGGATTCAACGCTCACTTCTTTCACCGGGAAGCTTTGTTCTATGAAGCGTTTATTGTTCAAACGTTCTCACCTCAAGAATTCTTCTAATGACCTGACCCTTGATACCCCCTCTTTAACCTTTGTAATAGCTTTAAATGAATCCACATCAACATAACGCTTGTTTCTGACGTAACTACCGACTGCACCTTCGCCTATTACCTTTCTCAGTCTTTCGGTTTCCATACTTATTTGTTCATAATTGAACGTTGCCTGGGCTTTCCTTCTTCTGTACAAAGAATCGTCTAAAAGATATTCAGGCTTAACCCTACTATCTACAGGATAAATCTCTTTGATTTCCCTTGCTTCCTGGATTTTATGATATCCATAGGCATCTTTGTCAAAAAGTCTCAGATTTATCACAGGGTTTTTTATAGCATCTCTAATATAAGGTCGCAGGTGGTTATCTCCAATAGAATCAAAACCCAATCCGAGTGATAAAACATCCTTAGCAGTTATGGTATTACTTCCCTTCTTAGCCCGCCCGATATTTATGTTGGTTGCATGTATAAACGCATCTATTTTATTTTTCGCGAGAGACCTTTGAACCTCAATAATCTGTTGTGTCAAACTTAATGCTGTCCTTCCCCCAACATCAATGCAAAATGATTCAATCCCTCTATCTATGTAGATGCCCATCAACTCCCCAATATACTGGTAAGGAATATTTATGGGCACCATCCCCATCACTGCTTTTTCTGGATACCCCTCAAGCAGGTTGAGATAGTTCTTTATCAAAGAGATATAATCCTGGATTGTAAAATTACTGTTTTTCATAAGTTTATTCAAACGTTCAACCGTTGGAACAATATAGAAATCAGAATATTGTTTTTGTGTCGCTATGATAAAAGTCAGTTCAGTTTCGCTTGGATTTGAGTAAGCAAGACCAGGAATAAACATCATTATCTCTACCGAAAAGTGTTGCGCCTTTTTAACTAAATTGTTCATATTATAATTAATTTTTACTTGCTTTTCCTCATCCCCAATCAATAATCTGATTCTTTCTTTATCAAAGGTTTTATAAATCTCTCCCAAAAATTCAGCATGAATCTCGACGTCTTCTCTCAAATTTTCCAAGTTGACGGTTTTTTTTTGGTGTATCCGTGCTTTTGCCCCGGATATTAAGTTTTTTAACGCCATAGAAAGTTTCTTCATCAAGTTGGCATGTGGATACTTCCAGCATTTTACTTACTTTAAATAGAGATACTATATAAATAAACTTTGGTAACAATGGAGATGGAAGAAAAAATGGAACTATCACCTGTCCAAGCCTTCTTGATTCTATTGTTGGGTAGCAGAAACTATGAGCCTGTGAAGGGAAAGACCTGGCTTCAAAAAGAGATGTTTCTCATCGTCAAAAATACCGGACTTAAAGAGGAAGTTTACTTCGAGCCACATTTTTACGGTCCTTATAGCGAAAACGTCGATAGTGAACTGGAAAATCTGGAGATTTTAGGGCTGGCAGCGGAGAATGGAGAAATAAGGCTTACCAGGAAAGGTAGAGAAGTTTATGCCCGTCTTTTAAAAATAGCGAGTATGGAGAAGCTGGAATTAATTGAAGAAATAAAAGAGGAATTAAATGATTTGAGCGAAGATGAACTTTTAGCATATATCTATTTCAGTTTTCCTGAAACCACCAAAGAGGCTCTCCGATTTGAAAATATAAAGAAGAAAAGAGTGATGTTGGCGATGAGTCTCTATGAGAAGAATATAGTGAGCTTGGGAAAAGCCTCTGAAATAGCAGGCACGAATATCAAGGGTTTCATGGATTATCTTAGACATAAAGGGCTGAAAGTGCCACTATCGCTATGAAACTTATTTTGGATACATCGGTTTTTATTGCTTTTTATACGGAGCTTAAGATGGGGTATCTTTTAACGTCTTTGCAAAGGCATGAGTATGAGATTTTAGTCCCTGAGTATATTGTCAGAAATGAAATAAAAACAGACCTTAACTTGATCCGTAAAGCAATAGAAAAAGGAGAAATAAAAATCCTGCCGAAAGTTCGAGACGAAGATGTCGAAGAACTTAGATTCTGATTTCCTTCCCTTAACCGGGGAGAATTAGAAGTAATCCAGTGGGGAAAATATTTCAAAAGGGGTAGTAAAAAGTATTTATGTGTTCTTGATGATGGAAAAGCTCGCAAAGCGGCACAAAAGTGGGGAATCGAAATAATCGGAACTTTGAGAATAATAGAGACCTTAAACGAACTCGGTATAATAAGCAAAAGGGAGAGAAAAGAAGCCTGTGAACAATTAAGGAATAAAGGGTTCAGAATGCCTAAAGACTACAAATGTTGAGTTGTCAATATCCACTTGTCTTCACCCCTTTACCTTTCCATTCCCCTGCTGGCACCAAAAATCGAACCACCTCAATTTTCTCCTCTACATTTAGATTCTCAGCAGGATTATTGATTATGTAAAGCGTGGGATTCGTAGCAGCATTAGCTACCACATAAAGCCAATACTGCTCCTTGAATCTCTTTGCTTTAAACCATTCGTTGCGGGTCAAAGCAACCTGCCCCTCATCCTTTCTCGCTTTTACCTCTATATATCTCGTTTCTCCGCCCCCTCTTGATCTTATGTCAAATCCAAGGTTCTCTTTAGAAACGTCTTCTGGCTCTCTGCCCTCGCTCTGTTCATATTCCATCGTAATCTCCATACCTATTCTTTCTATCCCCTCATCGCTTACCATATCCTTAGCGCTTGTAGGCTTTACAAGAACCGCACCCAAAAACTTCGGCATGGATATAGCTAAACTCACTTCCTGTTCTATTTCCTTCTGCAGCGTTTTTAAAGCTTCTTCATACTGCCTCTTTCGCTCTTCTTTGTTCCTTATCGCAAGTTCCACTTTTTCGCCTTCTGCCTGCCTCTCGTAAAGTTCTGCAAGTTCGGCATCCAGTTCACCAATCAAAAATTCCAGCGATTTAATCCCGTATTTCCTCTTTATTTCCGCTTGCCTCTTCCTTTCTTCAACTATCTCCTGCTTGTAGTTCTCAACAGTGCCTATGGCATATTCCTGTGCTTTTTCTCGGCTTATGTCCACCCGTATTGATTCGTTATTGTCCAAATGGACAAAATCCCATAAAATCGCAGGATTAACCTCATTCAACTCTTTTCCTTCGTCATAAATTGCCATCAGTCTCTTACCTGCAACTTCTCCTTTTCCATCTTTTACTTCACCCTCAAAGAACCACAAAACACCATCGTATCTTCCAGCAGGGTCTTTAAACACCGCTCCCCTCTGCAATTTAGCAAAGTAATTTCTTTTCACCCATTCAAGTAACGCTTCGAATACTGGATGCCCAAAGGATATGAACTCTGCATCCGGATTTTTGAAAGCAATCTCTTTATCAAACGTCGCCTTCGGATATTGCCTCAAAATAGAACCGTATCTGTTTTTAAAATCAACCTCCTCTGCTATTTTTCTTATCTCGTACGGAATGGAATCTATCACCATAAATCCATCCTTACGAATCCTGAATTTACCCCCCACCTTTTGAAACGCTCTTTTAAAGAACTCCTCAACGTATTCAGGAATCAGCCTGTATTCTTTCGCCTTTTCCGCCATCTCTTTTATTTGGGTATAGTCAATGTGCCTGGTAGCAAGGCTCTCCCCTAAAGCCTCTTTAACATTTGCGATGTGCTCTTCATCCACTTTAATATCGAGTTCATTTATTATTTCGTCCATACTTCTGGCATTGGCTGCCGCATCTAATATTAGCTGATAGAGGTTTTTCCCGTAGAATGTATCACCGATAACATCAAACACTTTGTCGCTTCCCATAGCCTTTCTAATTTCTTCGAGTTTATCAAAAATTTTAGCCAGAACTTTTCCTTCCCTAGTATCCTCTGCTACAAGGTTGAAAACATAAACGTCTTTCTGCTGTCCATACCTGTGAATTCTTCCCATCCTTTGCTCTAAGCGATTAGGATTCCAGGGAATATCGTAGTTGATCATGAGATGACAGAACTGAAGATTTATGCCCTCACCGGCAGCTTCAGTTGCAACCATAATCTGCTTTTCGTGCTGAAAAACCTTCTCAGCATTTATCCTTTCCTCTAATCTCATACCTCCGTGAATAAAATTTGCAGAATACCCCCACGACTTGATCTTTCCCACTAAATACTCCAGTGTATCGCGGGATTCGGTAAAAATCAAAATCTTCTCATTTCCTTGCATTTGCCTTATTTTTCTAAATCCCTCTTCAATTGCTTTCTTTAATTCTGAGAGTTTTACCTCACACTCCACCCTAAGAATCTCTTTTGCTTTTTCTATCAGGTCTTTAAGAGTGTTTATCTCTTTTTCTAATTCTTCCCTATTTTCAGCAATGCTCAGCGTCTCCCATTTCTTTTCTTGCTCCCAGCGTTTCTCTTCTTCGTAATCATCAACTTCTTCAATGTCAATAAAAGACATCTCTTTCATGAGTTCTGGTTCCTTAAGCAAATTTTCGAGCCTATCTTTTCTTCTTTCAAGCGATCTGAGAAGCGCATAAGTGCTTGAAGCCATCCTTCTTTGTAGAATTAGCAAAGCAAATGCAACATTTCTCCTTTTATCGGTCTGCAAGGCCTTATTGTATTGAGAAATAACATATCTTGAAAGTTCGTTGTATAATTTCTTTTCTAATTCTGATAACCTAAAACCTTCATAGTGGGGAATTTCTCACAATGGAAACTTTTTTCTTCTATTTCATAAACCTGCAATTAAGCGGGAACAAACAAAGCAATATTTTCCATGCTTACGGGACTCATTACTCCCCATTTTGAC
>JAGGZZ010000202.1 GCA_021161765.1 Candidatus Methanophagales archaeon
GCTTACTGCCGTAGAACTAAAAGGAGATACGCTGGATATTTACAGAGAAGTATAAGGCAGGCGACATTCGAGGACTTTGTTACGAAAGCGAATAAATGGGCGCCGAAATGTCCAGCTTGTGGAAGAAAAATGACATTCGTGTGCTATGAGAAAGGACCTCCGATAGAAAACGAAGTTTTTGGATGCAAATTATCTGATTGGAACCACCCATGGCTTAGCCATAGCTAATAATTGATTTGCACCCAGGGGGTGCTTTCTTGTAGCCATCCCCTCAAAAAGTGGTTTGGCTATGAATATCGTTTTTCTATATTTAAATGTTCTGGTAATTGCTGCGGGTTAACGCCAGATATATCACTTGTTATAGTACACTGCTGACATGCTATCAAACAGCTTCTACTACCCCCAGCCAAACCTCCTTGTCACCTATTTTCCACTTCTTCTCGTAGATATGCTCACCCTTCACGGAACTGGGTGGTTTCCCCTTCTCAATACCTATCGCAAGTGTCTCTTCACAGATATAATCCAGGAACCTATTTATCGCCTCTTTTACCTCTTCGTCACCCTCGTACAGGATTCTTATCTTCGCCGTATATTCCAGGTCAATGTCTTTCCTCATACCCTGTACTCTCCTCACGAGGTCTCTGACCAGCCCTTCCTCTCTTAGTCCTTTGTCCAGGCTAACGTCCAAAAACAACGTTGTTTCTTCATTCACGTCCACCTGTTTATAGTTCTCCGCATCGCTAAACTCGCTCTTTCGACCCACATCCGCGAATTGCACTTCATGAACGTTCAACTCATCTTGCAATATCGCAGCTAAACCTCTCACTTCTTCCATCTTTTCCGTTTCGCACACCACTACAACCGCCTTTAACGGTTGTCTTATCTTTATTCCCGCATCTGCTCTCGCTCGTCTGCCAGCCTCTACTAATTTGGAAATTAAATCCATTGAATCCTCTAATTCCTGTTCTACAAGCGATTCGTCGGGAGAAGGATAATCGCAAAGATGCACACTCTCAAGCGCGTCTTCCGAAATCGTTCTTACGATGTTCTGATAGATATGTTCAGTGATGAAAGGCACAAAAGGCGCGAGCAATTTGCATAAAGCGACAAGCACCTCATACAGTGTCAGGTATGCACAATCCTTATCAACGTTCTCCTCGGTGACCCAGAACCGCCGCCTTGACCGCCGTATGTACCAGTTGCTCAGGTCGTCTACCACGAAATCTTCTATTCTCCTCCCCGCAAGATGTATTTCAAACCGTTTGAGAGCTTCAATCACCCCTTTTATCGTTGCGTTCAATCTTGACATTATCCATCTGTCCATTGGACTTCTTTTATCCACCGGGATATTCTTCGCATTTGGATTGAATTTGTCTATGGTTGCGTACGTGATAAAGAAGAAATAAGAATTCCAAAGCGTGTTCAATGACTTCTTCTGCCGCTCCGCTATCGCAGGTTCCGAGAACCGTATGTCTTCCCATGGGGGACCTACGGTGAAGAAATACCATCTCAACGCATCTGCACCTGCACCTTCTTTGTTGAATATAGAAGTTATGTCAACCACGTTTCCCTTGCTCTTGCTCATCTTCACACCGCGCTCATCCAATATATGACCAAGCGAGAGCACGTTAAGATACGGCGGGACATCGAAAATAGCCGTTGAGACACCAAGCAACGAATAGAACCAACCACGGGTCTGGTCTATCGCTTCGGTAATAAAAGAAGCGGGGAAATTCTGCTTGAACTTTTCCGTCTCAAAAGGGTAATGCCACTGAGCAAAAGGAGCGGAGCCCGAATCGTACCAGCAATCTATCACGTCCTTTACCCTTCTCATTTCTCCTCCGCATTCTTCACACTTCAGTAACACATCATCAATGTATGGCCGGTGCAGGTCGAGGTTTGCGTCTGATTCTTGAGTAAAAGGAAAATTCTCTGCCCTTTCCTTCAGTTCCTCTATACTTCCAACACAACATTCCGCCCCGCATTTTTCACATACCCATATATTCAGTGGCGTGCCCCAGAAACGCTCTCTGCTTAGCGCCCAATCCTCGATATTCTCCAGGAAGTTACCGAATCTTCCATACTTTAAGTGCGGGGGATACCAGTTTATCTTTTCATTGTTTGCAAGCAGGTTATCACGCAGCGATTTCATACCGATAAACCACGATTCGCGGGCGTAATACAAAAGAGGCGAACCACAACGCCAGCAGAAGGGATACGAGTGCAAATGCGTGCTCTCTTTGTACAGGATGCCACACTGCTCCAGCATTTCTACTATGCGCTTATCCGCACCTTTTACAAAAACACCTTCCAAATCCGGAAACGGGACCTCACTCGTAAACCGACCTTTAGTGTCCACAGGCTGAGAAAACCCCAATCCTTTCTCCTTGCACACTTCGTAATCGTCTTCACCAAATGCCGGTGCAATATGAACGACGCCCGTACCTTCGTCTAACGTGACGAAATCGGCAGTGATTACCCGATGTGATTTCCCCTCTACGGGCACGTCAAAAAGCTGTTCGTATTCTTTACCTTCCAGATCTTTACCTTTTAATCGCTCAGTTATCTCGTATTCGTCTTCCAGAGCATCTAACCGTGATTCAGCAAGAATCAAAATCTCTTCGCCGGTCTTTACCTTCACGTAGGTATGTTCAGGATGAACCGCGAGTGCGATGTTGCCGAACAAAGTCCAGGGAGTTGTAGTCCATGCGAGCATAAAAACGGGCTCTTGTTCTTGTCTCAGCTTGAACTTCACGTATATCGAAGGGTCTTCCACATCCTTATAGCCCTGTGCTACTTCATGACTGCTCAGCGTGGTCTCACACCTCGGGCAGTAGGGCACGACTTTATGCCCCCGGTAAAGCAAGCCCTTTTTCCATATCTCCTTTAACGACCACCAGACCGATTCTATGTATTCGTTATCAGAGGTTACGTAGGGTGAATCCATATCTATCCAGAACCCCACTCGCTTCGTGGCATTCACCCATTCTTTTTCATATCGGAATACCGAGTCCTTGCATTTGCGGTTGAATTTCTCTACCCCGTACTCCTCTATCTCACGCTTGCTGTTTACTCCCAGTTCCTTCTCCACTTCTATCTCCACCGGCAGACCATGCGTGTCCCAGCCTGCTTTTCTTTCCACATAGAAGCCACGCATCGTTTTGTATCGCAGCACGAGGTCTTTCACAACCCTTGTAAGGATATGCCCCGGATGCGGGAGTCCATTCGCAGTTGGTGGACCCTCGACAAAAACGAACTTCTCACAACCTTCTCTGCGGTCTACACTGTGCTCAAATGTTTTATTTCTGTCCCACAGCTCCAATATTTCCTCTTCCTGTTGTATGAAATTTGGTCTTTGCGCTTCGCTCTTGAAATACGCCATTTCTTCCTTCACCTACACCTACACTGAACAATATGATATTTATGCTGGTAGATAAGTTAATTATAAAATATTAAAGGTGATGGAGATGGAAGTGGAAAGAACAGAAATTTACAGAAGGTGCTAAGAGGTTGAAAAGGATATTGTTAGACATGACGGAGATATAACGCTCAAAATGAGAGACCTGAAAGACCTTATCAAATGCCCAATTTCCGAGGACGAGTATGTGAAAATTTTGAACAAAAGAGGTCGGATTTAGTATCGTTTATTTAGTATCAAACGAACTTCTCACAACCATCCTTTTGGGCTACGTTGTGAGCCTTTTGGAGTTGTTCTGATAATAGTCCCACATTGTGAACTTTTATCAAGCGGGTATAATCAAACGTATATCAGAGAAGTTTAGTGGATTTACCAAGACATTCCGAGCTTTTAAAAGATGATAGAGACAGACA
>JAGGZZ010000102.1 GCA_021161765.1 Candidatus Methanophagales archaeon
AAATGTCGGGGGAACTCGATAGATGTCGTGGGAAAGAAATTGAGGGACGTACTTCCTCGCTTGAAGCGGGAGATACTTGATGTTGAAGTGGAAGTGGAATTCAAGAGGAGAAAGTATAAGGGTAAACCATCCGTGTTCGGTTAAGGACACTCAGCAAGTTTATTAACCCGTATATTATACGGGTATTATGACCCGGAAGAAGACCTTACATGATGAAAAACGGGAGGAGTTTCTGCTTCCAAACAAGCTCTTGGAGCAGATAGACAAGGAAGCAAAGTCCCGAAATACTAACCGTAGCGAGACATTACGCCGAATCTTGCAAAGTTACTTTGAGTCGCAATCTCCCATACTCCTTCCCACATCGTCAGAAGGTAAGAGCAGTGAACTTATTCTTAGCCGATTAGATGAAATCGACGATAAACTGAACCGAATAAACGCACGTGTGAAAACAGCGGTTAAACGCCGTAAAAAGTAGGAATATCTAAGTACAAGACTCTACAAATCATCTTATACGTATACTATACAGGGTAGAATATCGCTTAACCGAATACACATGGAATATAATAACATGTAAAATATTAAGTGGAAAGGGTCAATACATTGGTAAGTGTTTTATTTGACAAATAAAGGGTCAATACATCGGAAAGTCTTTTGATGTCATATCCATTTACGCATCCATTGTGATGCATTATGGATGACAAAGAAGAAGAGAGAATTGAAGCCGTAAATCGGTATATTATGGGTGATAAACCGTCAAACATTTGCAGAGACGCGAATAGGTCAGAGAAGTGGCTCTTTACCTGGGTGAAGAGATTCAAAATGGGTGAAGGGGAGTGGTATATATCCCAGTCAAACGCACCTAAAAAACATGGAAGAAAAACGCGCAAAGATATTGAAAGCACAATTGTAAACATCAGAAAAGCTCTAATGGAGGGTAACGAGCACGAATCAAAATATCTCGGCGTAGGCGCTGACGCAATTCAGTATAGAATGGTGAAGCAGGGTTTTTCGAAGGACGAGATACCCTCTGCATCAACGATAAAGCGGATTGTGAAGCAGCATGGTCTGAAAGAAAGAAACATTCACAAATCTGGAAGACATGCGAGCCAAATCAACGCATTTTGTTGAGCAATATAACGACCTTAGTGCATGGAAGAATAGAAATAAACCGTTAGAGCGGATAAATCCTGCCAGAATACTAAACAATCCTCTGAAAATTCCTCTGGGGAAACTACCACTTACCAAGGGAAAGGTACACTTCAT
The DNA here is from genome assembly GCA_021161765.1 of Candidatus Methanophagales archaeon. GTDB lineage: Archaea > Halobacteriota > Syntropharchaeia > Alkanophagales > Methanospirareceae > QEXZ01. Next base: position 1,264 of record JAGGZZ010000102.1, read on the forward strand.
CAGAAAGGTTGATAATGATGGAAAAATCTCTGTCTTGAATGAAGCATTTAAAGTGGGCGAGGAGTTCATCGGCGAATACGCTTGGGCTACTATCTGCTTGGAAAAACAGACGATGGAGGTATTTTACCGAGCTAAAGGCCCAGATGCTGTTGTATTGATTAAAAAATTTGAATACGAGCTAAGTGAGGTAGTCCAAGATATTGGACAGGATATCTGTAAAACCTTGTAACACTGTACGATGTAATGAGCCAAATTCGACAAATACACTTACCTAACTATTGACCCTTTCCAATTAAGGATAAGCAATGGTTAAAAACCGGATAATCCCTTGATATCCCGAGCAGGAATAACGAAGGAAACGTGAGCTGGATGGGCTTCATTACGGTATGGATCGTGTGAGCGGAAGTTTTTTGGTAATCGAGAAAAAAATAGAAAAGCTTAAATAGATAGAGGCTATCGAAAAATATGGGGAAGATTTTTTCATAGGTGGGGCTTATATTGCCTAGATGAATATAAATCCGTGTCTTAAATAGATGGAAATCATGTTTTACATACAATAAAAAAACTAAATTGTTGACACAGATTAACGCAGATTAACACAGATGGTAAAAATCAACAATATTCAACGTGTATATAAATCCGCGTAAATCAGTGTTAATCCGTGTCTTAAATTAAATAGAAGGCAGTTATACGTTATGTACAAAGATAAAATGGAAATAAACGAACTGTTGGAGATTTCGTCTGAGCTAAGAGAGTCCATAAGAACCTATATCTCGGAAAACGCGGACTACGGAGAGGTAATAGCGAGGAGGGCGAGAGACGTAACGAGGAAGATAGACATGTTCGCAGAGAGAGCACTGGAGAAAGCATTGAGTTCCCGCGGCTTGTGTGCGAGGATAATATCAGAAGAATTGGGAGACCACATATTTCCAAAGGGAGACGGTAACGAGCCGAAATTCACGCTTATTTTTGACCCCATAGATGGCTCCACAAATGCCATTCTTGGCATACCGTTCTTCTGCTCTTCTATCGCGTATTTACCGAAGGTAGAGCACCTCACCTTTGACGACATTCAAGCAAGCGTTGTTGCAACGATTCAGGGGCGGACATACTACGCAGTGAAGGGCGGGTACGCATTTGTGGACGGTAAGAAACTCCCACGTAAGGTGAAAGGCAAGACAAAACAGGTCTTCTCTATTTACACTTACGGTGCGGGTTCGATACCAGAGGGGCTCATAGAATTTCAAAAGCAGAATAAAAATGTGGTGATTCGTGTGCTGGGCAGTATTGCGATGGAGATATGCCTGGTTGCGGAAGGCGTAATAGATGCGGCGATAGACGTGCGTGGTTTAATAAGCGGTTATGACATAGCAGGTGCAGTTCTAATCTTGAACGAGGCAGGGGGGATCCTGACGGATGCAGAAGGAAAGAAGCTAAGAGAGGGGGTAGAAAAGACGCAGAATATCTCGCTTATTGCTGCTTTAGAGCCTGAAATCCACAAGAGAATGCTCAGCATGGTAGTTTGACGGTAGTCATTTCGGTAATGAATGATGAACCACGAGATTTCACGAGATTAACGCAACACTTTTTCTTTTTTACAGAAAGAAAACCTGTGCTAAAAGAAAAACAAATAAGTTCTTTTGGTAAAGCTTTTCTTTCTAAGAAAATGTTTCTTGTGAAAATCTGTGTAATCTGAGGGGTTACTTTTCGTATTGTAGAGCATCTATCAACTTCATAAGCAGTAGTTCCAATTTCTCCCGGTTTTTAGCTGCTGCCTCAACTATTTGTTTGTAATCTAATTCTTCTTCTTCGGCGATTAAGCCATGCGCATAATTGTCCACGCTGCTTATGTTTGCGTATCGAAGCCCCAACTCCTTTGCGAGTGTCGCTTCTGAAGCCATGTTCATTCCAATCACATCTGCGTAATTCTTTATGAAATCTATCTCCGCGCGGGTTTCGAGCCGGGGTCCCGGTGTCTGGAAATAAACGCCCCTTGTGATAACCGCAGCATCAAAATCCGTTGCCACTTCTTTTATTGCCGTTCTCAACTGCTCGTCCAATCCCGACGTAACATGCACGAGTTCGTCATCGTAAAATGTGGGTATGCTGCACAGACATATGTAGTCATGAGGAACGACTAAGGACTGTGGTTTTATGTCCCGCTTTAAACTGCCGACAGAAGTAACCCCTATGATGTCCTCTATGCCTAAATCCTTAAACGCTGCCAGATAAGCTTTGTAATTTATCCGGTGTGGGGGAATGTTTCTCATCTTACCGTGCCGCGGGATGAAGACGGCATCAGCAGTAAAGAGAAGGTAAACTGTGCCATACCTTGTATCCACCTCTCGCTCTTGCGCATCTTCAATAAGCTTCGTGCCAAATAAACTTGTCCCGCCAATGATGCCGAGTGTCATTTTATTTATATATTCTGTGTCTGTATCGAAAACATTTTCTGTTGGTGCTTGTTTCATTTATCTTCCGGAGCTTTTTCTTCGTTAGTTACAACGATACTTTTAACGTAAACGTATTCGTTCTGTTGATCTTTAGTACGCGTTTCAAATATTTTTGGAGCGCTACGCCATACTCCTGAGCCATACGCTACGGACTTTGCATATATTCTTAGAATACCTTCCTTCTCAGGTTTAATCTTGAGTTTTAATTCTCCGTTAAATCCGTTTACCCAATCATTTTTTGCGCTCTCTATTAATGGGTATGTTAAGGTTTTTGTATCGTCAGTACTTCCGAACACCCCTACTTACGAGTAATATAAAAATAATATCCTCTCCTAAAGAGGAGAGGAAATATGTATGCAACAATTTTTGGAGACATATGTTTTCCCGGTAACGATTTTTTTTCCGATGCCCCCTGTGATACTTAGTGCTGGGGACATAATAAAGATATCGGGATATACGAATGCGGAGTGTTATCAGAGGAATGCATTGATTGAGGCGGAAAACGAAATTGCGCGTTGTTGACTTCCATG
>JAGGZZ010000178.1 GCA_021161765.1 Candidatus Methanophagales archaeon
CGTTTAAGGCACGGCTATTAGACAAAGAGAAGAAAGTAGTAAAGGAGACCACGGTGAGGGAGCTGGCGAACGAACTAAAAGAAACGAGCGAAAACGCGAAAAGCGTGGTGTTTGACGGTGTGATAACGCAGCGAATCGTAGACCTCGCAAAGGATAAGGATTTGGACTATGTCGTAGGAATAAAAATGGGGGACGTGACTAAAGTGCCCACCTCGCTGAAGATACTTACCGCAGACTCGGCCTAATGGAATGGCACTATCTAAAAATCCCATGAGATTTATCACCGCGGAGAGCGCGAAATTAGAGGTTTAGTTTATTAGCGGTTCAGCTCGTTAGCTAAACATCCAAACCGCTAAACCGCTATCTTCTGTGTGCTCTGCGGTGAAATTTTGGTGTTTGGGATTCGTGATTTCTTGAACTTATCGAATGTATCCCAATTCCTCTTCACGAGTCCTTGGAATCTGTGCTTGCTCCATCTCCTTCAGTCGTTCGACAACCTTTTCCATCTCTTCTGCACGGTCTTCCAATGCCTGCATAGGTATTTCAAGATTCAATGCATTACCAAGGATTTTGAGCACTGCTTGCGCACTTTTGGGGTCTACCAGATACCCTGAGGTGAGACCGAGCAAACAAACTGCAGGGATACCTCTCTGCCCCCCAAGACCTAATAGAAGTCCTGATGCACCCACGATACTGCCCCCTGGCTCTTCCTCCCTGAATTCTACACCGTATTTCTTCATCTCCTCTACAAGTTCAGCATCATTCACAGCTCCAAGCACCATTTGCTTTTCCACGAGCTGACCTATTCCATAACCACCAAGCGTGTATATACGCGAAACGCCGTATTGCTGCGCGAGGTCAAGAAGCGTCTCAGTTATAAGATAATGCCCCTCGTTTGTAACGCTCTGCTGGTCACCACTGACGATTAACAAATCCAGATTCTTTGATTTCCATGCATATACCTCGTTTTTGCATAATCTGACCGTTCCATCGTCATTTACCAATACCTGAGGGGGAAAATGCCACGAATAAATTTCCACTATCCTCTCGGCGCCCAGCTCATGTATTATATGCTCAGCTACCAATTTACCCACGTTTCCTACGCCCGGAAGCCCTTCTATCAGTATGGGCTTGTTCAGTTTCACCTTCTTTAGCTCATGCACTTCTATCTCGTTCATATTTCATCATCCTTCTGTATTTCCCATACGGGTCTTTAGGGGAAAATCTTGGAGGCGTTATTTCCTTCGTTCTTCGCCCACACCTCTCACAGACCTCTTTCAGCGTATATTCCCCGCACGCCTCACATTTTCTTATCTTTGACATAAATATTTTTTATGGTATATAAAGCATAACTTACTTCTATTTAAGACACTGATTTACGCAGATTTATTTTACTTTAACCATGTTGATTCTTATCATCTGTGTCCATCTGCGTTAATCTGTGTCTATAATTCATTTTCTGTTTTATTGAAAAAATGCTCAAAAAAAGTCAAGCTTTAAGAAGATTTTCTGTAAAACTTCCCGGTTCCTTCTTTACTCTTTACCTCTTCAATGGCCGCATTAGCCGCGTCACTTAATACGTTCTCTGCCTTTTTATAATCGGGTGCGGTAACACGTATCTTATATCTCGGTGCCGCTATGTAGGAACATTCCACCTTGACGCCATTGGTGTTTGTGTTTGTACCAGCCACCTTTTCCGCCTTCTTCAGCGCCTTTTTTATTATTTCCACACCGTCAGACAGGGGGCAGGTTAGCTCTACATAGCCCGATATTTGCACTGACGGGATTTTAACGTTCGTAACTGCCACTTCGTGTATGGCATCTACAGATTCAGGATTTATTCCAAGCGGAGTCAGTGCTTCTTTGCCTACCTTTACAACCTCTACAAACGCATCGTATAAACTGCCGTACGTATCCACTAATTTCCGCTCAACCTCATCGAGTTCCTCACTGCCGATTTTGACGGCGGTAGATGACGAAAGAGCAAGCGAGAGCAGATTCTTTACTTTCTTCTCTCGTTTCCACTCTTTTATCCTCTCCTTTTTTTGACTTTCCTTTACCGCCTTTAGTGATAGGTCTATATGCCCTCTCTGTGCATCCACGTGCAGCACTTTACATACGATCTTCTGCCCTTCCCGGACATAATCCCGGAGATGTTTCACCCAGCCAGAAGATACCGCAGAGATATGAATCAGCCCTTCCTTCCCTCCGTATTCCTCGAGCCCGACGAACACCCCGAAGGTCTTAAGCTCTTTTACCGTGCAAACTACAAACTCATCCTTCTCTGGCCATTCTTCCCTTATTATTTCCATGATGGTTCCGTATGATATTTTAAATGTGACTATTCACTCAAAGACGTTTATTATCCTGCTTTTTATCTCTGCTTTTCCTCCTTTCGGCACAACCAGGGTTCTCCCGCAGACGTTACATTTTACACTCGTGGATGCATGATCAAAAACGACCTGCTCATTTTCGCAATCGTCACACTTCACCATTATAAACCTGCTTCTCGTTTTCTTCTCGTTTTTCATTTTATGCCCGCCTTCTCCTTCTATTGAAGATATCTTGTTTTCTTTAATAAGAGTTACTTATAAGTTTAAGAAGGTTCGATTCCTTAAAGAAAAATGATAATTTGCTTATGATAAGAAAAGATAAAAAAGGGGGATAATAGCAATGGAAAACTACCTATTAAAACACTCGCAGGAAAGTTACGTTACCGTGGGAGATGGGTCGCTGATAAAGGTCTATATTCATGATGTCCGAGTTCGTATTGCCGATAAAGAATTTGAAGTGGCAGTTGGATTTTCTCGGCATCTGGGCATTGGCTTTAATGTCATAGGCAGATTAAACATTTTTGAAAGGTTTACGATTTGCTTTGACGAATCAGAAAAGAGGATAGGGTTCTTTCTAAAGTCTGGCTGAGTGCAAATCTTTCTTTTTAAAAAAAAGAAAACCTGTGCTAAAAGAAAAAACAAAAAAAAGTTTTATAAATAATCTTGTGAAATAAACCCTTTCATGGTTTTCTGGGAGCGTAGGCAGAGTTCACGATGTGCAATCTCGTGGTTAATAATTTTCGGAACAACTATAATCCCCAACAACCGGTAGAATTATGCGGGGGGCGTGATTTGAACACGCGGACTCCTGCGAGACAGGGTCCTAAGCCCTGCGCCTTTTCCCAGCTCAGCAACCCCCGCGCAAATTAACCACTTCGCTTTTCCTTATTTCTCCGTCCCGGGCATTCATCGAGCTTCACGCCTCAGCTCCCTTGCTATTACCATTCGCTGTATCTCTGACGTTCCAACGACAATGCTAAGTATTTTTGCATCTCTGAAATACCTTTCCGCAGGACATCTCTTCGTGCAACCGTATCCTCCATGTATTTGCACTGCGTTCGTAGCGGCTCTAAGCGCAACTTCAGAGGCGTAAAGTTTTGCCATTGAGGCTTCTTTCGTGATTCGCTCACCTTTGCCCTTACCTTTATCCGCAAGATAAGCCGCCTTGTAGGTAAGCAATCTTGCGGCTTCTAACTCTACTGCCATATCAGCGAGCATAAATTGCACCGGCGGGAAATTGATGATAGGCTGAGAGAACTGTATTCGCTCGTTTGCGTACTTCTTTGAGGCGTCTAAGCAAGCTTGAGTGATACCGACACCTATGCTGCCTATTCCTATTCTATCCCGGTCCAGCGTAGCCATCGCTATCTTGAATCCCTCTCCCTCGCCGCCCAGCCTGTTCTCTCCGGGAATCCTACAATCTTTGAACTCCATCCCGCCAACAACACAACCTCGCATGCCCATGATATCTTCGAAGTTAGCGAACGAGAACCCCTCGGTACCTTTTTCCACGATAAAAGCACTCATCCCGTCCCTCTTTTTGCTCTTGTCCGTGTATGCTAAAACCACGTAGATGTCTGCAACGGCGGCATTCGTGATTAGCGCCTTTCTTCCATTCAGCACGTATTCTCCGCCTTGCTTAACCGCGGTTGTTTCGATAGAAGCGGGGTCCGACCCGGCAGAGGGTTCGGTTAAAGCAAAAGCACCTGATTTCTCGCCTGAGCACAGAGGTTTGAGGTATTTCTCCTTCTGCTCCTCGGAACCTGCGTAGTAGATGGGAAATGAGCAGATAAGTCCCGCAGCACTTAAGAAGCCTATGCTTGCGCTTGCGCTTGAAAGCTCCTCCGACACAAGCACGTAGCTCATCATAGTTGCATCTGCACCGCCGTATTTCTTCGGGAAGGGTATTCCAAAAAGCTTTAGCTCTGCCATCCTCTGCGATATGTCCTGGGGTATCTTCCCTTTTCTGTCTATTTCTGCTGCCCGTGGTAACACTTCATCCACGGCAAACTGCCGGGCTATATGCCGAAACGCCTCCTCCTCTTCTTTTAACTCAAATTCCATTTCCTCCTCCTCAAACCTTTCTTTAAAAAAGAAAGCTTTACCAAAGAAACTATTTTTTGAAAAAGAAAGCTCTTTATCAAAGAAGAATAAATAAAAAGTTAGCGAGTGTGGATTGTCCGGTGTGAGTATCTTTAACTCTAACACCTCAAACCTCAAACATATCTCTTAACAAGGGAGGCAAGCAAAACGAAAAAACCTGCGGTGAACATAGGAATGGTGGGTCATGTAGACCATGGGAAGACGACCTTAGTGAATGCTCTGTCCGGCGAGTGGACCGACAGGCATAGCGAGGAGATAAAGAGGGGCATCTCTATAAGGCTTGGATATGCAGACGCCACGTTCAGAAGATGTCCCGTGTGCAAGGAGCCGGATTGTTACACCGTAGAAGAAATATGCAAGCATTGCGGGTCAAAGACCAACGAGCTGCGGACCGTATCGTTTGTTGATTCACCAGGGCATGAAGCGTTAATGGCGACGATGCTGAGCGGTGCTGCGATAATGGATGGTGCCATTCTTCTTATCGCTGCATCCGAGCCATGCCCACAGCCACAGACAAAGGAGCATTTGATGGCTCTGAACTTAATTGGCGTAACGAAAACGGTAATCGCACAAAACAAAATAGACCTCGTCTCAAGAGGGGAGGCAATAGAACATTATTTGCAGATAAAGGAGTTCGTTAAAGGGACGATTGCAGAACAATCACCGATTATACCTATCTCCGCACAGCAATCCGCTAATCTGGACGTATTAATACAGAGCTTAGAGCGAACGATACCCACGCCGACACGCGCCGCTGATAAACCACCCATTATGCATGTTGCACGTTCTTTTGATGTGAACCGACCGGGAACGCCGATAGAAAAGATAAAGGGTGGCGTAATCGGCGGCTCGTTGCTTCAGGGAACGCTAAAGCAGGGTAATAAGATAGAGATAAGACCCGGTCGTACGGTGACAACGGGAGGCAAAGAGAAATGGCTGCCAATAGAAACGGAGGTAACGTCAATAATGGCTGGGGGTGAGCAACTAAAGGAGGTGACTCCCGGGGGACTAATAGGCGTTGGCACGAGGTTGGACCCGAGCATGACAATAGAAGATTCCTTAGTGGGGCAGTATGTTGGCGTGCCTGGCTCTTTACCACCTACCTGGGACAAACTCAGTATAAAATTTCACCTGTTGGAGCGCGTTGTTGGCGTGGCAAAAGAGGTGGAAATACCTGCGATAAAAGTAAGCGAAGGGATAATGCTGAGCATCGGAACTGCAACTACAATGGGTGTGGTGGTACGAGTAACGAAGCGAACCATTGATGTGAAATTGCACCGCCCGATATGCGCCGAAGAGGGCGCTCGTGTGGCTATCGCAAGGAGGATAGGTGCGCGATGGCATCTGATAGGCGCAGGAGTTATAATTAGCCCTCATCCGTCTTTGTGATTTTAACGTATACCCATAACTTTATGCACCTGCGGAATTACCATAACATGTTCTAAATAACGCCCCACGGTCGCAGAAAGTTCAAAAAGTTCCTTTATGTCTGGTGGTACTACTATATCGGCATCGGCATTTTGCAGCGTGGAATGAGCAGTAACGGGCTGCAACACGAACTTTATCTCGAGACCCGCGAGGTCTTTACATATCTGCTCTATTTCTCCTACTGGCGTATTTTTCACCACTACTACCTTCACTATCGTTTCTATTCCCCGGTCAATGGCAATTCGTATGCATTCGAGTTCGTTACCGTACAGGTTATCGTAATCTCGTTCTTCCACCGCTAAATGGTTTCTCAGCTTTATGTCAATCGAAGCGAAATCAAAATAATCGGCTACGGAATCGAAACGTTTTGCTGAATTCCCGCTTGTTTCTAAAAAATTCTTTATCTGCATGCTCTTTGCCTCATCAGCTATCTCTTTTACGAACGATGCGGAATAGAGGGGTTCGCCACCTGTGTAGCAAATGCTGTGGAGGTCAGGAGTAGAAGTGCGCAGTTCCGTTATACAATCTACGGCTGCCTTCGTAGACATCGGATTACGTATTATCTTTTTGGAATGTATCAGTGAAGAGGCACCGAAAAAATCGCAAAATTTCGGGTGGGGGTCCTTCGCATAGGAAGTGTCACAATAAAAGCAATGGAGTGGACAACCTGCAAATCGAATGAATATCTGTCTTCTGCCTATATAGGGTCCTTCGCCCTGAAACGAGTCGAATATTTCAGTTATATAGCCTTTTGACATTTTTTTCGCTTGGATTTAGCATGACTTTGTCACATTTTAAATTTACCGCCGAGAACGCGGAATTAGAGGTTTAGTTTATTAGCGGTTCAGCTCGTTAGCTAAACAGCCAAACCGCTAACCCTCTAAACCGCTATTCTTCGTGAACTCCGCGGTTAATCTGACAATGTCAAGTTACTTAGGCAATCTATTGAAGGAATATTGCTTCATCGTAGATATACCTATCGTGCTCTCTGCCGCTGATACCTTCTACCTCGACAAATCCAACACATTTCCACAAGGGGGAATCAAAGGTGAAAACCTTTTTCCTGGCACCTGCTTCGGCAGGATAAATCCGAATCTCTTTGTTAGCAACCTCTATTTCAATGTCTTCCTCAGTAATGTCAGCCTGGCTAAGGAATTCCCTCGGGATAAACACCCCGCTGGTAACTTTGGTTTTAGTGTGTATTTTACTAGCCATCTCTTTCACCTCTCTCGTATTTTTCCTCTGTTGCCTACTCTTTTTTTATTGTATATAAAGTATAACTTCCTTCTATTTAAGACACAGATTTACACAGCACGGACTTATTTAAGTTAAAGATTGTTGATTTTTAACATCTATCTGCGTTAATCTGCGTCAACAATTTAGTTTTTTAAAGAAAAAGTGTTATGAGGCTAAAAGAAGCTTTAAAGGGCGCATTAGAAGAAACCGAATTGAAAAAAGTGATAAAATCTTATGACGTTATCGGTGATGTAATCGTCATAAAACTCCATCCTGATTTGAAACCCAAACGAGCGATTATCGCCGAGGCACTTCATAATATCTATCCTCGAGTAAAAACCATCGCAGCAGTTCCTCTTTATTCTCACACCGATGAGTTATACCGAACGAGAGAACTGGAAGTGATATGGGGCGATGAGAACATGGAAACCATACACAAGGAGAGTGGCTGCGCATTTAAAGTAAATCCTGAGCTTGTTTTCTTCTCCCCGCGGCTTTCTTACGAACGGATGCGAATTGCCCGGAAAGTGCTGCCCCGCGAAACGATAATAAACATGTTTTCGGGTGTAGGCTGCTTCTCTATTGTGATAGCGAAGATGCAACCGCAAACGAAGATTTATTCCTTTGATGTGAACCCGTATGCGTATGAATATATGAAAGAGAATGTAGCATTGAACAAGATGGAGGGAAAGGTGATACCAATTCTCGGTGATGTGCGAGAAGAACAGCGGGATTTGAAGTCAGAAGCGGTAGGTGCAGACCGCGTTCTCATGCCATTGCCCGAGCAAGCACATTCTTTCTTGCCCGCAGCAATAAGGGCATTAAATTTGGATTACCACGGGGATACAGGTTTTATACATTATTATGACGTTTCCGTTTCCGCACGGTCGGTAAGAGGAGCGTGTGATTTGTTTACGGCATCGGCACAGAAGGCAAAGGACATTGTCTCTTCTACTTTCGGCGGCACATTAAGCGTAGAAATAGAAGAGAAAAGGGTTGTGCGTTCTGTTGCACCGCGAAAATATCACGTGGTTTTGGATTTGCGTGTAGTGAAAACGTCTGCCCAATAACTCGCTACTGTCTCAACAATTTAATCCTTAGACGTAATACTTGGACAACTTCTTATCCGCCTTCTCCTTCGTGAACTTCCAGTTGATCTTCTTTTTCTGGTCATTCCGTCTCTTGGTCCATGCAGCCACTTCCCGGGCAAGTGTTTCCAAGTCACCGATCCGTCTGTCCGTACATTCAATGTCCATCACATTAATCTCGATTTCCGCAGCATTGAGCCAACTTCCATGCTTTGGTGTATAATGGAACTCTATCTTGCTCAGGATTCTTTCTGCCTCTTCTTTGCTGAACGTCTCATAGAATGCCTTGCTTTTTCTGGGCTTCCCGGCTTCATGGAGATGAGCATTCTCTTCTCGCTGAGAAGTTGCTTTGGTTTCTCGTCAAGATTGACGAGAGGTCTTTTTGGGTCGTATGGTTCTTCATACAGGTTAAGAGCATCGTACATGCAAGCCCGGAATATTGCATCAATCGTCTGGATGCACCCCCCTCCTTCTCAGCCATGGTTTCGTTTTGCTTTTTTTAAAAATCCGC
>JAGGZZ010000175.1 GCA_021161765.1 Candidatus Methanophagales archaeon
CACAGATTAATGCAGATTGACACAGATGAAGGCAAATATCAACAATGTCTAACTTAAATAAGTCCGCGTAAATCAGTGTAAATCTGTGTCTCAAATAGAAAGTGGTTATACGTTATATTATGTACAACAAGAGATAGCGGTTAATAGACGATAAAATCGGTTTAGCCTATATTTTCTGATTGGTATATTCCGTCATATCCGCTGCTGCCCGCTGCGATTTTTCCCGATAGCTTGATGAAAACCAAATGAAGGATACGTGCATTTTTCTTCAGATAAAATCCCTTTTCGTTAAATACTACCAACAATGATTCGCTTCTGCCCTCGTAACCTGCATCCCAGACACCGGTCTCAAGGGTAACGCCGCATCTTATGAGACTCGTACGCGGTGCACCAATGGCTATAATATCCGCGGGTAAATGAACAATCTCATTAAAAATTACTTTATACGACCCAGGAGGTAAAAACAGCCAATCCCCGTGAAAATCCATTCCTGCGGTATTTGAAAGCTTTCGCTCATTATTGCCGAAATCAATACAACCTGCATCCACGATTGTTTCTATATGTTTCACCGTTAAATCCACGCCGTTAGGTTGAAGTTGCGTATTGACGTCAATCATCTCCCGGATTAGAGGACGTTTATTTTTTATAAGCGCCCTGATCTGGCTCTTTGAAAGCACCGAGCCGAATGCCTCTGCGGGTTCTTTCCCAAATATTGTATTTCCACCCATCTTTTTTTCTCATCTATGCTTTCCTATGCTGCCTTACAATCTCAGATAGCGGCTCTCCTTTGGATAATATCTTTCTAACCCACACTAAATCTTTGTTTTGCAGCCTCTCGAGTTTAATACCCAATTTTTTTGCTATTTCTTCGACCTCGCTGCCTTTAGATACATACTGACCTGATTTAACAATTTCTACTGGAAATTTCGTTGCGATCCATTCCATTTTCATGATTGTTACTTTATTTTATTGCATATAAAGCTGAGGGAGAAATATTGATATGATGAGTAAAAGTTTTGTAATACAATGAAAGAGGACTACGTGGCGAGAAGTGCGCAATTGGCATTGCTCCTTGAGGTATCGGCGTATCCCAAGCCCGGTAACGTGAGTCGAACGCGCGATTTTGAGGATACGCACTACGAACATTTTCTCGCATCTTCGGTTGCCGTGTATCCCGTTTTGCGAGAAGCGGCTGCGAGCGACAACGGAGTGGGGAGATTAATAAGAAGAGGAGTAGCAGAAAGCATGAAGTGGCAGGCAGGAGGGAATACGCACTTCGGGGCACTGCTTTTGCTGGTTCCCTTAGCGATGGCTGCAGGAGCTTGCGAGAAACATAACAAGAGGGAGATAAAACGAAAAGCGAAGGAAATCATGCAGAACACCAGCGTGGATGACGCCGTAGAACTTTATCGTACGTTTCCCGAGGCGAAAGTAAAAGTGAGCACGAACGTGACAGAACTCGACGTGATGAACGAAGCTTCGATAACCGAAATAAAGGAAAAGAAACGGTCTTTGTACGAGATACTTACGATTTCCGCTTCTTACGATTTGATTTCTCGTGAATTGGTCTGCGGGTTTGATAAAACCTTCTCGTATGCCACAGTTTTAGCAAATTTCGCCCGCGAGATGCGTATAAACGATGCCATAACGCATACTTATCTGAGGTTGCTTTCAGAGGAGGAGGACACATTCGTTAAAATGAAGTTTGGCGCGGAGAAGAGCGAATATGTGCAGGAGCGGGCAAGGGGAATTGTGAAGCGAGGATACAAGATTAAAGAGATAGAGGATTTTGATGGTGAGCTAATCGAGCAGGGAATAAATCCAGGGTCTGCTGCGGACATAATAGCCGCGGCGTTGTTTATTGCTATCCTTGACGGTTTGCGGGTTTAGCTAACCACAAGATTACACAGATTTTCACAAGAAAACAGAAAGTAAATTATAGACGCAGATTAACGCAGATTAACACAGATAAATGATAAAAACCAACAATGTTAAACTTAACAAACCCGTGTCTTAAATAGAGGGAAGTTATACTTTATATACAACGAGAAAATATGAAGATATAAAATGCAAATCTAACCAATATCGCGTGCCCTGCATCCTCTTCTTGTGTTAATCTCGTGGAATCTCGTGGTTTTTTTCGCCTCAGCTAAACACAGACTAAATATTGTTTATCAAATCCACGATTTCGGGAGATGTGCAAACATCCCGGGGTTTATTGCCGGTTAAGTCACAAATTAGTGCGGTTAATACCTTTGCTTCCTGCTCTTCACCCATATTTGCACCTGCACCGACCCGGTAATACTTGCAGCCTAATACCAGTGTCGGTATGTGACCATCGCTGTATTTAGCAAATATATCTCCATCTGCGGTAGAGTCTATATTGTCATGGAATGAAATAAATCCTTCAAACTTCGCCGTCACATTTACTATTACGGGGTGCTCCCATTTGCAAGCTCCACACCCTTCAGAACCAAAGAAATAAACAAAAGGTTTTCCAACTTCTGTGCAGATTTCGTCACCGCTTACAATAAAATTCCCGATTGTTGTATTCTGCCGCTGTTGCTGCTGCTCTCGTGTACGGTTTTCTTCTTCCCTCTTCTGCTGCTCCGCCATCTCTTTAAATTCTTCTATGTCAATTCCACTGGGAAATAGCAATTTCCCGTCTTTTGTCATGTACGATTCTGCTGTTTGAGACCTTCCCATTGCAGATATATTAACCGCTATTTTATACAGGTTTGCGCCTTCAATCTCTGTTATGTTTATTAACTCAACATCAACGCCGGGAGCAACGGCATAATTTGTAATGAAGTCAATTGCTTCCACCCCCGCTTTTTCCGGTGTTAATGCACTTCCCGCATTAAAACCCTGACTTTGAGCTTGAGGGAAACCAAAAGCCCCAACTGCAACTCCTATTATTATGCCTATCATCAATCCAACAGCTAAAATTCCAATGCATCCTGTCTTCGCCACTGCTTCCCCGGGTTTCCCCGCACCTTCGCTTTTATCTTCACCTGACATTTGACAACTGTTAATAGTTCAAATGTCAGGAGTATAAAAAGGCCGCGTAATTTTTACCTCAAGACTCTGACTCTTAGATCAAGAAAGAATAAAATTTGATAATCGGACGCAGATGACCGCAGATAATCAGGATAATAGGTAGAAGATATATTTTATATACAATGGAGAAAAATTCATACGATTTCGAATTGGGGAAGATAAAAGAGTTAATAAAAGAAAGAGGGGCAGGAAGGGTTGGACTGCAGCTCCCAGAGGGTATCAAAAGAGTGGCGACTGATATTGACACGGAGATATCAAAAGAGACGGGAGCAGAAGTGATAATATCCGGGAACTCGTGCTATGGCGCATGTGACATAGATGAGAAACTGATGAGAAACGTGGATTTGCTTTTCCATTTCGGGCATACCGACACTTTTTCTTTTAAAAAAAGAAAACCTGTGCTAAAAGAAAAAAAGGTTTTTTTCATAGAACTCAGGAGCGGGGTTGACATTAAGCCCGCAGTGGAGAAAGCCGTAGCTGAAATAAAAGGGGACACGGTAGGGTTAGTAGCGACGGTGCAGCATGTTCACGCCTTAAAAGAAGCAGAAATATTGCTTGCTCGCTTGGGAAAGAAAGCGGTAATAGGTAAATCTCGCTTGAAGTATGATGGGCAGGTATTGGGCTGCGAGTTCTCTTCTGCTGTGGTTCCCTGTGATGAGATATTATTTGTAGGCAGTGGCAGTTTTCATCCTGCGGGGCTCGCATTATATACTGGTAAAAGGGTAATTGCTGCTGACCCGTTCACGATGCAAATCAGCATATACGAACCAGAAGAACAGAGGAAGAAGCGGTATCTCGTGATAGCACGCGCTTTGGATGCTAAAACCGTGGCGATAATCGTGGGTATGAAAAGTGGGCAGTTTGAACTCGGCAAAGCAATTGAGTTGAAGAGGAAGACAGTAGAAAAAGGGTTAAATGCATATTTGATTACGATGGATGAGATAAGTGAGGACAAATTGTTCGGGTTTAAAGTGGATGCATTTGTGAATACCGCATGTCCGAGGTTGGTAGAGGATTTTACACATTTCAAGAAGCCTGTTATTTCCATAAAGGAGTTTGAAGTGGTTCTCGGTGAGAGGAGGTGGGAAGATTGTTTCGTGTTATAGGAGTTGTTCCGATATAAGTTCCAGGATGTGAACTTTGTGTTATTTACTTCAGAAGAGATTGAAAGAATGGCTGAAGACCAATCCAGCATTCGC
>JAGGZZ010000240.1 GCA_021161765.1 Candidatus Methanophagales archaeon
GTATCATATTCCTTCTTCATACACCCAGCAATAAGTGCCGCTGCCAACAGCACTAACACAGTCACTATAAGTAACTTTTTATCCATCTTTTCCCACTCCGAAAACCACAATCGCGCCCCAAAACTTCACGCCTCCTTTCACCATCTGAATATACCTCCTCCATGATAGAAAGAAGGAAATTTGCATAGATATGATTTTTGGTTTTTTTATTTTATGTATGTTTTTTTATGTATGCTCAAATTGTTTCCGAGAGGGTAGGTCAAGAGTTCATCTCAACGCCGTCTCGGCGCAATAAACTTTAAAAAGTTTGATTGGTAAAGCTTTCTTTTAAGCCCTTACAGGGCTTGCGGGGGCGTGGGGCAGAGCCCCACAGTTTAGAAATTAGAGTTTAGGATTTTCCACCGTTTATTGAGCAAGTTCAAATTTTCGATTCATTCTTGGATAATTAGACTTTGAGGGAAAACTTCACAAAAAACGGGGAAAAAAAGGAAAAAAAGGTTTTTTGAGGTTTTTTTAGAAAACCAGGATTTTGTCTGCGCTAAGTGCTGCTTCCACTGCGTCCGGGATTTTCACGGGCATAATGAAATCTCCGATATTTAAGCAGTTTTTCTATCTTTTTTATTGTATATAAACTATAGCTTCCTTCTATTTAAGACACAGATTTACACTGATTTACGCAGATTTATTTTAGTTTAACCGTGTTGATTCTTATCATCTGTGTTAATCTGCGTTAATCTGTGTCCACAATTTATTTTTTCTTGTCGCTGGCATTCATCACTTATCCCTTTATCCTCTCGACACACGCACCAGAATCGAACATAATCTCAATCTTCTTCATATCCGCCAAATCCAGCAGATATGATGCCACCGGATCTTGTACTAAAGCAATGCTTTCCAGCCAATTGGTCTCAGCTATCAGCAGAACTTTTTCGCCTTCTCTTTTCCTCATACTCTGCTACCGCTTCTGGAACTATATCCCGAAGAGCATCACTAACTCTTCTAACTTTTGGATTCTTTAAAGCCTCTTCCAGCATTTCTTCTTCTGTAAGTTTTTTAGCCATTTTTCTACCTCCTATAAAAGTTGTATTTTTTATGACTGTTATAATGACTTATATCTACATAAATACATTTTATATTGCTGTTGAAGAAAAACAAGAGCACAAACCACCAAAATATCCTAATTTTTATTTGCTGATATTCATACTTTAACAGAGGAAAACATGGCAAAAGAAGCGAATAAACATCTGCTCTTCGGAGGTGTGGACGTAGTAGAACTGGCGGAGAGATATGGCACGCCGCTATATGTAACCGATGAGAATAAGCTGAGAAACAATTTCAAGGGATATAAAAACGCTTTTGAAACGACTAACATAGATACGGACATATATTACGCGGTAAAAGCGAACGGAAATCAGGCATTGCTGAAAATATTAGCGAGTGAAGGTGCGGGTGCTGACGTGTTCTCTGCCGGTGAACTTGAGCTTACGAAGCTGGCAGGCATACCAGCAGAAAAGATATTGTTCAACGGGAACTCGAAAAGCGATGATGACCTAAGAACGGCGGTGGAATCGGGTGTACGCGTATCCGTGGATTCCGTTGACGAATTGCGAGCTTTATCGGCGGTAGCAACCGAGCTGAGAAGAGAAGTGGAAATAGCGATACGCGTGAACCCTGACGTGTCGCCGGGCGTACACGCGAAAATCGCAACGGGTTTGAAAGAGTCGAAATTTGGCATTCCTTTTCACGATGTGATTCCCGTGTGTGAAGAAGCAGAAAAGCTGCCGAATATCCTACTTGCTGGTTTGCACTGTCATATAGGTTCGCAAATTCTGGACATAAGCGTGTTCGGTGAAGCGACGGAGAAGATGATGGCTCTTGTCGAGAGGGTGTATGAACGAGGCATGAAAATAAAACTCAAATTTGTTGACCTCGGCGGAGGGCTTGGAATAGGCTATCGGCAGGCGGAAAAAGCGACAGCACCCACGCCAAAAGACCTTGCAGAAATGATATTGCCCGTTTTTGAAAAGAAAATGCAGGAATTGGGCATATCCTTGAAACTCGTGCTTGAGCCCGGCAGGTCTATTGTGGGTGCAAGTACAATACTGCTGAGCCGCGTAAACGCAGTTAAGCGAGCGTATAAAAATTTCGTGGCGATAGATGCCGGATTTAATCTGCTGATAAGACCCGTGATGTATGATGCGTATCACGAGGTGGTGGTGGCGAACAAGGTAAATGAGCGTGCTTCGGAGTTGTATACCGTTGTTGGGAATGTATGCGAATCAGGAGACATAATGGCGAAGGATAGAATGCTTCCTAAAGTGGAGAGGGGCGATTTAGTGGCAATATTGGATACGGGAGCTTATGGATTCTCGATGAGTTCGCAGTATAACGGACGACCGAGATGTGCGGAAGTGTTGGTTTGTGATGGAAAAGCGGATTTAATAAGGTCGAGGGAAAGCATTGAAGATTTGATACGGAATCAGGAAATACCGGCGAGGTTTATTTAGAGGTTTAGCGGTTTAGAGGCTTGGATTATTAGCGGTTTAGCGTGTTGGTGGTTTAGAATTTATTTTTGAGTAGAAGGAGGACAGCATTTTTGAAAGTTCTTCTACTTTTGAAGATAAATTATCGAAGTTGTCTTCGTGAATAAAACTCTTCATCGAATCCTTCTTTTTCATTTCCGCCGCTTAATCTTTCGCTGCTAAACCGCTGAACCGCTAAACCGCTAAACCGCTAAACGCTTCACCATCTTTACCGCGGCTTCTACCGCTCTTTTTGCATAATCTATTCGCTCCTGCGCTTCTAATCTCGTCATCCCCGGTCCTGAGACGCCCAGAGTCACCGGCTTTCCGTACTCCAGCGAAAGGTCCATTATCTTCCTCGTGAGCTGCGATGCTATCATTTCGTCATGTTCGGTCGTTCCTTCTATTATGCAACCCAGTGTAACCACGGCATCTACTTCTTTCTCTTTATCGTTCTCAGTTACCATCTTTTTCACTGCCAGAGGCATGTCAAAGGTTCCCGGTGTATATACGGTGCGAGTGACTTTCGCACCGAGGAATGCCGCATGTTCTCTCCCCAGTATCTCCATCTGATGGGTGATGTCGCGATGAAACTCAGAAACGACAAAACCCAGTTTTATTTCTTCCAAATCTTCTTTTTCCATTTTCCCCCTCTCCTTTTATAACCCTCCAGATTGCACGGATTTTCACAGATTATTTATTTTGTATTTATTGTTGTTGTAAATAAAGTATAATATAGTCATTCCAGTAATAAATTGCAAATAATGAACCACGAGATTCCACACGATTAACACAAGAAGTACGGGTTAACAGGGGGTAAAATCGTCAATGGAACACTGAAAACTAAAATCCATTATTCTTCTCTCGTGATAATCTGTGTAATCTGGTGGTTAATTTGGTTACCGAAAACTGCGTGCATTTCTCAACCAGTCTATATCCGGCTGATACAAATCTCGTATGTCCGTCAGCCCTAAACTAATCATCGCGAGCCGCCCAATGCCGAGTCCCCACGCTAAAACGGGATAGTCCACACCCACGGGATTCGTTACCTCTTCGCGGAATATCCCGGCACCGCCTAATTCTATCCAGCCTCGCTCTGCCATATACACTTCTACTTCTACTGAAGGCTCGGTATAAGGGAAATAACCAGGGCGGAATCGTATCGAAGGAAAACCCATCTTATTGTAAAACGTTGCGAGACAGCCCAGCAAGTTGCTGAACGTTACTCCTTTGTCCATGACAATCCCTTCTAACTGGTCGAACTCCGGAATATGCGTTGGGTCAATCGTCTCACGGCGATAAACGCGGTCAATGCAAAAGACCTTCACTGGCGGCTCGGGATGCGATGCCAGATAGCTCAAGGTAACGGCAGTTGTATGCGTCCTCAGCAGCAGCTCTTCGCCTAACTCCCTTTTCCATTCTCCACCCCAACCGGTAGAATTTAACGAACCGCCATGCTCATGCATCTGTTTTACCTTTTCTATCAGGTCATCACTCGCTTCTATCCGCTTTCTCGCTGCCAGATAGAACGTATCCTGCATCTCTCGTGCTGGATGGTCCTGCGGCACGAACAGCGCATCGAAATTCCAAAATGCGCTCTGAACAGCTTCTCCTTTTATTTCTACAAAACCCATCTCCGTGAATATTCGCCTCATACGGTCTAAAAGCCGCTGATATGGGTGTATCTTTGCAGGGAAAACTTCCTTTGATGCTAAATTCACGTCGTATCGCTTGAACTTACGACCTTTCCACGACCCTGTTCTCAGTAGTTCGGGTGTGAGCTGCGCTATTTCGTCTTCCACTGAAATACCGCGGCGAGACAAAATTTCTTCTTCCCCCGCCTCGCTAATTGCTATTTCTCGTTCTACACGTGAGTATGAATCCACTAAATTCCTTGAACTCAACTGACTCAAAAACCCGTTTAGTTCCTCCTCTGTTAGTAAAATCCCCGAATTTTTTATTCTATCTGCCAATGTTCCCCGCTCCGTTGCCCCGCCGCTAACAAAATTCAGTATTTCCTCATCAATGCCGGAAAGCGACTCTTCCAGGACTATTGTCGGTATTAAATATCTTTCCTCTCCTCTTTTCTCTATCCTCGCCCAGTTCTTTTTCAGGAGCCAGTTTATTGCTATCTTTACTTCGTCACCAAAGGCATCCCTTAATTCTTCAACGGTCGCTCCATTTCGGTCTATCAAAAAGTACAGCGCCCTTCGCTCTGGCAGTCCATCCTCTGCGTATGCTCTGCCTTCCTCCGTCAACCGATAATAAACCTTCTTTTCCTCTTCTATTTCGCATAATCCCTGCTTAGCGAGCATAAAAGCAGTTTGCATCACTGCATCTTCATTTATACCTGTTTTCGCTGATAGGGTTCTTTGATTCCACTTGCCACCCTCCTCTTCGAGAGCCAACAAAACTCTCGCTTCGGTTGCCGCTAGTTCTGTGGTTGCTATGTTTTCTTTCCCTGTCATGGTTCCCTTAGCATAATATTTATCAAATAACATATCAAATAAATATCCCATAGACACAGATTAGCACAGATAAAAAATTGCAAATATAAACTTGACTTTCGGAGATAGTAATTTATCACCCAAATAATTCTCCATTTGATGAGGTTATCTCTGCGGAGAAATTATTCA
>JAGGZZ010000259.1 GCA_021161765.1 Candidatus Methanophagales archaeon
ATGGACAGCTCCCGCTGACCAGTGCCGACCGCCTTATCATCGCATCGCATCGCTCAATTCAGATTCGGCACCATGTTTTTCTGTGATTATAGCATTATAATCTCCTGTAATAAAAACCTTTCCTTTTCGCTTCTTCTCCATTAAACATCCCGCGCACATCTATTAACACTGGTGCATTATTCATAAGCTCTTTCATAACTTTTAAATTTATCTTCTTAAATTCGTCATGTGCTACCGCCCCCTATAACACAATCCACTTTCACACACTTTTTCTTTTTAGAAAAAAGAAAACCTGTGCTAAAAGAAAAAAGACTTGTTTCTTTAGTCAAGCTCTCTTTTTAAGAAAGGTTGTTAGTCAAGGTTTTTACCGAAGGCAAGAAAATCTTGTTTCTTTAGTCAAGCTTACTTTTCCAAAGAAAGGTTGCTTCTTAAACAACCTAAACGCTAAGTCAGGAACATGAAGAAATTATTCCGGGATGCACTCAACTCAGCACTAACAAAACTCGGTTTCCCTTTCCTCACACCACACCCGACCAAAACGGGTAAAGAAGTCGGGTACTTCCAGATCAAGATTACTGATTCCGACCTATACCAGATGTATAAAAGAAATCAATTAGCGCATAACATTATCACAAATGTTGCTTACGATGTCTTCTCTTCCGGATTCAAATGCCTTACATTAAAAGGTGAAGAAGACAAGGAGTTCGATGCCAAAGTTCAACAGATTTACGAACGCTTCATTCACTATCCTCTGTTCAAAACGTATCTTCAAGCTCGCCTTTATGGCTCTGCAGGTCTGCTAATTGGGTCCAACGATCGCAATGAACTTGATAAGCCCGCAAAAGTTGAGGATAAAATCAGTTATTTATATCCTATACCTCACGACTGGGTTTTCCAAGCTGCTCCAGAGAAAGATGAAATGGGTAATATCGTCCTTCCGCAGAAGCTTGCGTATTACGAACTCAAATATCTGAAAACCACATCCACGAAAATTGACGCTTCACGACTCGCCCATATTCAACCTTCTTCTATCGAGGACAATTTTGAAGGTGAATCCGCACTGCATTGTGTTTTTGATGTTCTTACGGTACTCAAAAATCTCGACTGGGCTACGGGTCAAGCAATGTTCAGGCACGGTGCAGGCCTGACAACAATCATCGCAGGTGAAGGCGCGAGTCAAGCGCAACTGCTCCAGCGTAAGTTAAACCAGGAGGGCGCAAAAGGCGATGCTTGATTGGAAGCAACCTTATCAACCTGCTACAGTTACGAATAAGCAACTCGCAGACGATTGGCGGTTGTTCATCGCTGCGATTGCTAATCTTGATGCGGGTAAGGATGAACCATACATCTACGAAGATATTTACAAATGGGCTGCTGCGTGCCTCCGTGAAATTATCGAACGAGGTTCTTCCCCCAATAGCCCGTTCCAATTACTGCGATATTCTTTTCCATTGTTATCAACTTAAAGGATTATGTGATAAACCCTTTCCTTTTTGCTTCTTCTCCATTAAACATCCCGCGCACATCAACACACTTTTTCTTTTTACAAAAGAAAACCTGTGCTAAAAGAAAATCTTAATTCCTTCTTTTGGTAAAGGTTTTTGCTTGCAAAAAAGTTTGACGTAGCCCAATCCCACAACACAGACGGTTTTGGTGTTCATATGTCCTCTATATTTCTGTTCACGGCTTCCAAACCTTTATCCATTTCACCCGTTCAAAATCAGGATCGTTTGTTGCGATGTTTGTTATTCCATGCCTTTTCATCGTGGCGACATGAAAAGCATCGTTTGTCAGCAGAGCATAATCTTTTATAGCTTTATAGCACTCTTCAACCTCTAATTCGGAAATAGGCAGTACACTAAAGATTTTAAATAAATCTGATGCTTTTCCAATGTCTATCTTGCTGATGGCTTTAGGATTGGCTTTTAAGAAAGAAACAACCTCCTTTGGTTTTATCCTGTAATCTTTGACTATGTTCGCTTTTATAAAATTGAATAGAGTTTCTGATACAATTATTGGAGAAATAAAACCCTCAAAATCATCATTCTCTGCCCGCCCTATAAATTCTTTGCATCTTTTTCCATGTACGGGGTCATTGAAGAGGTGATATGTTAATATATTCGAATCAACGAATACCTTTTCACCGCTTGGGAGAAATGCTGATAACTCACCAGGAACCATACTCCGTGTCCTCTATTATTTCTTCGATCTCATTATGTTCGAGCGGGATAATACCAAATGTTCTTTCTGTAATGCTCTTCTTAACCTCTATCTCCACTTCCTCTCCTTCCTTCAAATCGAGCTTCTCCAATGGTTTCAAAATGCCCGCTTCATATATCGCTTTTGTTCTTGTTGCCATATTCATCACCAAAATTAGGTTATATTCTTAACTTAAAAAACTTGCTACTAAAACTCGTCCTATGAAGCCTGCACAGCCGGTTACTAATGCTTTCATTGTCATAATATTGCCTTCGCATTAAAACTCCGCACTTTTATCTATGTCCTCCCAGTTTTCTACAAACCACTCATGCACCTTCTTCAATCCATCCTCGAATTCCATCTGTGGCTTGTAATCCAACAACTTCTTTGCCTTCTCGATAGATGATAG
>JAGGZZ010000080.1 GCA_021161765.1 Candidatus Methanophagales archaeon
GATGAAGAGCCCAATAATGATCAGCCTAAAGCCCGTGTACCACTGGACGGACCAGAAGATAAGAGTACATGCCTTTTGTTGTGTTCTCGCATTGATGCTATTACTGCTCCTGAAACGCAAATTACAGCGGGCTGGCATTAAATTGAGCCTTGAAAGGATGCTAGAGGAGCTTTCTGATGTTCAACTCTCAGTTATCAAGTTTTATGATGTGGATAAGAGGTTATGTCTTCTTAATGACATGAATGAGGAGCAGAAGGCGATGTTTGATGTATTGGATATGATGCGATATAAGAAGTTAGTCAGTACAAAGTTACATTAGCTCTTTTATACTGCATCTCACAGAATACCTGAAATGTCGCCTATGGGAAATTGAAAGACGGTGAGGGGAAAAATGGCGCTGTTAAATGAAATCACAATTTATATAACTGCGAAAGTCAAGTTAAATGCAAGACATGCGGCAGAGTCTTTGTAGAAACAAAAAACACGGTCTCCTACAATCGCAAGTTATCAGAGGATCAGATAATCCTTATCTGCAAATTGCTGGTCGAGAAAAATGGAATAAGAGCCATTGAACGCATACGGGATATCCACCGTGATACGATATCAGATGTCGTAAAAGACTTGGCGAGGCTACTTTCGCCAGTGGCGGTAACGTTCAGTACACCAGTGCCATCCTGGAGAACTTTGATGTGGAAGCGATCAATTACGGACAACTCGTCAAAGAAAGGGAAGGGGGCAGAGTGGTTGGTAAGATCAGAACAATCATTTTCGGTGAGATAGATGATGTGGACATAGATACGGTCTACATAGAGAGGTACATCCTAACGTTGAGACACGGCATTTTACCCCCCTTTGGCAGAAGCTTAATCCTCCTCATACTCAACCTATTTCAACATCAGAATTTTTTATATTTAAACCTTTTCATAACCTTTTTATATCTCCCTCGCCATTACTAAACTAAATCAAACCAAACAATGATCGTAGCACACACACCGGATGCAGATGACGCATTCATGTTCTATGGACTGCTAAGTGGCAAAATCCGTGCCGATATGGAAATAACGCAGGTAATTGAAGACATAGAAACGCTGAACAAAAGAGCTTTTAGCGGTGAGTTAGACGTCACCGCGCTCTCTGCCCACGCTTATGCTTTTCTTCACCCCCAGTACCGGATTCTGTCTGCCGGTGCAAGCGTAGGGGACGGATATGGTCCGGTAGTTGTTGCGAAGGGGAAAATGGATTCTGAAAGGAAAAGCATTGCTGTGCCCGGGAAATACACCACTGCGAACCTGCTGTTAAAGCTGGCAGTTGATGACTTCCAGCCGGTTGAAATGCGATTTGACGAGATTATCCCCGCAGTGAAGCGAAGGGACGTGGATGCCGGATTGGTAATCCACGAAGGTCAGATAACTTACGCACAGCACGGTCTTGTAAAAATACTTGATTTGTGGGGGTGGTGGCATGAGAAAACGATGCTGCCTTTGCCTCTTGGCATTAACGCCATAAAGCGGGATATTCCTGAAGTGACGCAACGTGAATTTCTTGTGCTTATGCGAGAAAGCATTCAGTATGCGCTGGAAAACGTAGAAGAAGCGTTGCAATATGCAATGAAATATTCAAGAGGTGCGGATAAAGAACTGGTCAAGAAATTCGCACTGATGTACGTGAATAAATACACGTATGAAATGCCCGAAGCCATTGTAAAAGCGCACGATGAACTCTACCGAATGGCGGAACGAAAAGGATTTTTTGCGAGACCGCCCTTAGACATCCTTTTTCCTTAAATATATTCGTATTCCCATTTCCTTGGGATATGTTATATCCATTATTGGATATGAACATAAAAGAGTATATTTACATATTAGAGAGAACCAGAGTAAAATATAGCTAGCAAATTAATCGCAGGGATGAGGATTCAAAATGTCGGCAGGAGAGTTGAGGAACTGGATAGAGAAGCATAAAGACGAAACATTTGCAAACGACGCGGTTGGCACGGGCTGTTTCAGTTATTTGCCCGGCGAGGTCGTGTGGGCAGTCACGAAGAGATGTAACCTGAAGTGCAAACACTGCTCGATTGCCGAGGTGAGTGGAGAGGAGCTCACGACAGAAGAGGGATTTGGAATTATCGAAGAAGCCGCTAAACTTGGACACGTAAAATTCGCATTTACGGGTGGCGAGCCTTTGCTGCGTGACGACATCTATGACCTCATTGAATATGCATCGTCTTTCGACATGCAGGTGGTGATGGCGACGAACGGGACACTGATAACGAAGGAAGTTGCGGTGGAGTTAAAGAAAGCGGGTTTGGAACGCGCCGCGATGAGCATTGATGGGATAGGAAACGCGCATGATGACCTCCGAGGCGTTAATGGCGCGTTTGAAGACGTGCTGCGCGGTATGAAAGCATGTGGAGATGTAGGGCTTGCAACTCAACTTTTCACGATGGTTACGAGAGATAATTACAGTGAGCTACCAAAAATAATCAAGCTTGCAGACGATTTGAGTCTTTGGAGAATCTACCTTATTTATTTGATTGCTGTGGGTCGCGGTAAGGCGATTTCCGAGGCTTGTTTATCCATGGCAGAGAACATGAAGTTCTTTGATTACGTGGCGGATAAACAAAAGGAAGTGAATGTATGGCTCAAACCGATATGCAATCCGCAGTACTGGGCTTATCTGCTGGATAAGGGGCTTGTGGACGGTGAAGATGGGATTGAATTCACTGGCTGCACGGCGGGCATCACACGATTTCATATTTTTCCTAATGGTGACGTAACGCCATGTGCATATCTGCCAGCAAAAGCGGGAAACATAAGGGAAGACAGCTTTTTGGACATTGTCCGGGATTCTGAGATGTTCAAGGCGTTGAGGGCGAGAAAAGTGAAGGGACACTGTGCCACCTGCAAATACAAGCAAATATGCGGTGGGTGCAGGTCGAGGGCGTATGCTACTTCGGGTGATTATCTGGCTGAGGACCCGGTGTGCTGGTTGGGGGATGGGAAGGGAAAGGGTGAAGGAGAGGGGCGATAGAGATATTAATATTTATATCCCAAATTTAACAAACCCAAAAATGATTTCGCTTCATCGGGTTTTGTTTTTAATATAAACCCCTTAAATGGGCTATAACCAATTTCTTACGCTTCATTGGTCTATTTAGCTTATAAAACTTAATGATTCCAGCTCTTTCTCATCTTACGGTCTTAAGATACCTTCGTTTTGTAGTGAAGACGTTATTTTGTATCGAAATTGCACCTAAAACATCTTTGTTTTTGACAACGGACTATACAAACCATAGTTTCACTTAAAACTCTTTTATATTAACCGCCGATTTATTCTTATGGCAAAAGTTATAGAGGCAGTTACCAGTATGGACAGATGCCCTTTTTGTGACTCTGCACTAAGAAGGAAATACAATGCCAATCCACGACGTCTTATAAC